>NZ_PJAP01000147.1:0-1185 GCF_002836795.1 Shewanella sp. 11B5
TTACAGCATATCGATTACCAATGCGCTGATGGATATTATTTGCGTCAGCTTGTTCCTGCGCTAGTTGAAGCAAAGGTATCGTGCCAGCACTGGGGCATTACTGATGCTGAAAATGCAATATTTGCAGCGGCAAAATCTGAAACACCGGCGAACTTATTGTTGTTGGCACTAAAAAAATTGCCCTTTGCCTCGCAATCAGTCGATATCGTGACGGTTCTTGATTCACCGTTAAAGGGGAAAGAATGCATTCGGATTTTAAAAGATGATGGTCGAATTGTATTGTTGCAGCCTGGTATTAGGCATTTATGGCAAATTAAACAACAAGTTTATCCAGACTTAGTCGAAAAACCGTTGCAGTTAAATTTACCTAATGATGTTGAAATTGAGGCCCAGCAACAAGTGGTATTTACTCAATCTGTGACCGGTGAGCAGGCATTAACACTCCTTGATATGTCGGTATTTGGTTGGCGTGCTAATGATCAGTTAAAGCATCAAGTTAAATCGACGGCAATCAGTGAGTTAGAGTTTGATTGGCAGATCATAACGCTCAAAAAACGCTTATAAAAATGTAAAAGCTGATGGAAAGCGATAAGGACGACAATGCGGTGAGAGTGTTAGAGCCTAAGAGCTAGGACGCTTCGCGGCTAGATGCTATAAGAGCTGAAATTGGTTGTGAGCGGTGTTAAGCGATGACAAGCGATAAGGACGACAATGCGGTGAGAGCGTTAGAGCCTAAGGGCTAGGACGCTTCGCGGCTAGATACTATAAGAGCTGATTCTAAGATTTCTGTGAGATTGTTTAGAAAGATTAACTGGTTGAACAATGTAAGATTAAATAGTGAAAAAGCTGGTGTGGTGAAGCTGTAGGTGTTTAGATTTTTCGCTTGATACCGCTTGATACCGCTTGTAAAACTATCACAAATAATTAAGGCTTGATGTTGAAGTACTACTGAAAGTAGTTGCATCAACAATCAAGCCCTAATAATCAACCTATGTAAATAAGCTAATTTTTAATAACTATTCTTACTTTTTGTAAGAAGAAGCCATGTTGTCTAAACGGTCGTTAGCACGTTTAGCTTCGGCTTGTGCGTCCATAGAAGCAGCTTTAGCGCCTTTAACATCAGCAGATAGCTTGCTTTGCTCAGACTTTAAAGAACCAACTTGTGCTGATAGTTGATCAACTTTG
>NZ_PJAP01000148.1:0-1184 GCF_002836795.1 Shewanella sp. 11B5
CATCGGTTTAAAATGATCGGTTTAAAATTATTGGTTTAAAATAATAAGGGGAAATTTATGAGAACATTACTTTTTACAATGGTGCTTTTGAGCAGCTTTATCAGCAGTTATTCGCTGGCACATTCAAGCCATGGCCATATGAATGATAATGCTGCCATCAGTGTTGTCATCAAGTCTGCAAAACAAATGACATTTAAGGACTTCGGCTATGCGGTTGGTCAGCTTCCGGAATCATGGAAAAATATTACCGTTGCAGATGTAACGGTCTTTAGCGTTACAGGAGGCGTTTATATTGTGAGTGCCACTAATGCAGAAGATAAAAAGACGTTATATTTTCAAATCGCTGACGATGGTGAAGTCATGGCTGTATCTGAAAGTAGCACTTTTAAATAATTGATAAATAGTTTTGGACACAAACTTCGAGTGTCCAAAACTAACATTGATTCAAAAACAAGCACTGGCTAAATTAGTTTTTCTCTCAAGGTGCTGATTTATAACAGTTTTATTTGTTATCTTATTAGCACTTCATTTGACGTTGTAACATCATATTCTACAATCTGAAGATTAGAATTCTCGGTTCATTTTTTCAAAACTCTTGGTCAGAACATCTATCGAATTTTGATCTAAATGACGAGTAATATCTTCTGTCAGTTGTATATGCATGCGATTGTGGTGCTTATGAAGCGCCATGCCTTCGCTTGTTAATCCAACTAATATTGAACGTCTATCGTCTTCATGTGGAGAGCGGGTTATAAGTCCAAACTTTACCAGTTTATCTACCTGAACCGTTAAGGTGCCAGTGGTAATTGCAAGCCTATCTGCTAGCTCTTTCATTCTCATGGAACCGTGAGAGCCTAGCACCTCAATAGTGTGCACTTGTGCCAGTGAATAACCGGTATCTTTAACGACAGACTGCTCCCAAGAAGACAGTTTGTCGTAAAACTCAATGATTAAATTATTCAAAGAATGCATAAAGGGCCTCAGCAGTAATTCACTTCGATAGTTAAGTGGCTTAGCTTATCAAACTTATTCAATGAGTGTTTAAATGATTCTACGCTGGCGTCAGTTGTTGTGCAGATAGCGATAGACGCAGAATAATGATCTGCACTAATTCTCCAAATATGAATATCGGTGACCTTGGTTTGTTCATCATCAATAGTATTAACAATGTCTAATTGATAATC
>NZ_PJAP01000149.1:0-1171 GCF_002836795.1 Shewanella sp. 11B5
TAAAATCCAAAATAATATCAATGGCCCTACAATTAATCCCATACTCTCCCCCCAGCTAAATACAACTATTCAGATTAATTGTTGATATGTGCTAAAATCATTAAAGGCATATTACACATTTTTCATTGCATTTCTTGCTTGGTTATTAAGACGACCAAGAGTAATGTTAAAAACCCATTTTATGAATGAAAAAGTATACTTAATCACGGTAATAGCAGGTTTTCCTGCAAAAACAATCATATGCCCTAACAAGCCTTTTAACTGTTCTTCAAAGCCAACTGTATTGGCAAGATCACAAACAAATCTTGCCATAAGATCATAAGCAGTGGCAATTGTTGTCCCACCAGCTTGTATTGCCGCAATCAAACCGGTACCACCACCATCAATGATAAGTGTCATTAAAGCAGCTGCGATTTTATCAGCCCAATGTGAAGAATATGTCGTTTGTAATCTATTTTCGTAATTGAGAACGACTCGCTGATACATAGAACCAGCAACTTGGCTGTACATATCATCCCATTGTTCATAGTTAGTAGTATGAACATAACCGGGTGCTGTTTCCATACTATGCGCTTTAGGGCTTAAGCCCTGCTCTCTCACAGGCACATACTCACTGCCATTAATATGCACATGGCAGAAAGGCCAAACAGGAACTTTAGGGACAGGGTCAGAGCCATGAACACAGCGATATACTTTGTCAATGCGAGCGCTACTTTTAATCGCAAAGTCTTTATACCCAACTCGAGGACAGCCAAAAGTGTATAAGTAAACGGTTTTGTTATATGTAGTTTTTACCCAATTCGCGACTAAAGTCGCTAATGCACCGCCTAAACTATGACCAATACAATGGATAATACCTGTACTGTTTAACACTTCAGGTTTATCTAAGTATGTAGCTAATCCATCCCTAAAAGATTCAAATGTTGTTTGAAAACCGGTATGAACTAAGCTACCTGAATCATTACTTTTTGAGTGGGCGGTTATATCGGTTACCGCATCAGCTAAAGTATTTGTTCCTCGTATTGCGATTACGTGCTCGCCTTTATGTTGCTGACTATGTCCTTGGCCAATAAGCAAAAAGCCTGTCGTTTCACGCCAAAAGAAACCACCTGACGATGCTTGCTGAACATTGCTAAGATTGAACTTAAAATGTTTTTTAACATCACGAGGT
>NZ_PJAP01000150.1:0-1170 GCF_002836795.1 Shewanella sp. 11B5
GACTCGATGCTTCCATGTCTAATACCAATCAACCAGGAGGTTCTGCTCAAGGACTTAAAGAAGTATTGCGCGCTGGTGGTGCCCCTCATCAATTATCAATTATCCAAATAGGCCCTTGGGCCTCTCCAGATGAGCATGGTTATGGGGATTCTCCCGATTATTCACCTTTTGCTGGCTATACGCATGGTATCGCAGTTGATGTGAATACTGGTGAGCGATTCTTGAATGAAACGGGTGATCGTAATATCCGAGCTAAAAACATTACTAATATTTTAGACAAAACACCTGGCGTTTATCCTGTTCTATTCTGCGATTCTATTGGTCACAATGATCCCGGTATTCCGGCAACTCGACGCCGTCGTATTATAAAATCTGGAACAGTGAAGGAGTTTGCGACGTTAGAGCAGATTGCAAAACATTACGGTATCCCAGTCGCCCCTTTCCTAAAGCAAGTAGAACGTTACAACGCTTCAGTAAAAGCTGGAGTAGACAAGGATTTTGGAAAACTTGTTTCTCGATTAAAGCCAATAAGCACCGCGCCATTCTATGCTCAGCGTGTGAGTAACACCATCCATTACACAGAAGGGGGAGCTTACATTAATGAAAATGCATCAGTATTATCGCTAGAAGGCGAACCTATTCCAAATTTATATGCTGTTGGTGAGGTTTCTTCAGGTGCCCACGGAGCTGGTCGTTTAGGTGGATGCGGTACCGCAGACCCTATGGTGATGGGTCGTATCGCAGCAAAACATATTGCAGCAAAAGCAAAAGCATAAGGACTTAGTGATGATATTCAACAAACTAACACTCTCTATTTGCATCATTATTTTAATGTTGTCGACGGCTTACGCTAAAGATATGAGCCAACATCATAAAAAAATGGAACTCAGTTGCAAGGATTGTCACGCTAGCGGCCAAAAGGTAATTCCAACCAAAGAGGCCTGCTTAACATGTCATGGTCCACTCGATGAACTAAGAGATGCTGCAAAACAACCTGAAAGTGAGCTTTTTCGGGATACAAATCCACATTATTCACTCCACTATGGTGATGGACTAGAATGCTCCGCCTGTCATAGTGAACATAAGCCCGCCAAGATTTATTGCAACACTTGCCATCACAACTTTGAATATCCTGATTTTCCAACCAATAAATAGAATGATTAACTATCC
>NZ_PJAP01000151.1:0-1170 GCF_002836795.1 Shewanella sp. 11B5
TTAAGCGAATCAAAGCTACCGGCTTTCATGGCGTCTAAAGTTAAAACGCCCCACGCTTTACCATCGATATAAATAGTACTGCCCATGCAGTCATGCACGTGCAATTGTTCACTGCCATCATCGACTAAACCGTCGTAGGGATCGGGCAGCGTTGAGTCGGCATCAAAGCGGGTAATATGTGGGTTAGCTAAAATTTGCTGTAAGCGTGGATGGTGGTTAATCGAAAACTGTCTGGCGAGGGCTTGCTGCTTTAGCCCTACAACGGCTACTGGCACTAAATGATCATGTTTAAGTTTCAACAAGGCCACTACGTCGCATGGGATAGCGCGCTGAATCGCTAAAATCAGCCGTAAGTAACGCTCCGATTTTATCAGGTCACGATTTAAGTCTTCAACAATGTCGATAAAGGGAACAATATTCATAATATGTCAAATTAACCCAATTTAGGTTAATTTGACATATATATTGATCTAGGTCAATTTAACCTTTATATAATTTATATGTTTAAAAACAGCGGGGTAAATGTTGGCACGTTATGTGTAATGTCTGCATATACAAGGTAATTGATTGAAGCTTATCGCTATTTTACTCCCTAAGAGGAATCACGTATGTTAGACACTGCAACTGTTCAAATAATTAAGGCCACTGTTCCCGCGTTACAACTGTACGCCAATGACATTACCAGCCATTTCTATCCATTACTGTTTGCACAGCATCCTGAAGTATTGCCTTATTTCAATCAAACTAACCAAGGTAAAGGTACTCAACCTAAAGCACTTGCTAACGCTGTGATTGCTTATGGTGCCAATATTGATGCGCTCGGTAACCTAAGCGAAGCCGTCAGTAAAATCGTTCAAAAGCATGTTGCATTAGGCATTTTACCTGAACAATATGACGCTGTTGGCAGTTGTTTAATACAAGCCATTAAAGCCGTACTCGGTGATGCTGCAACAGACGAAGTGATTGATGCTTGGACCAAAGCTTATGGCCAATTAGCCAACATATTGATTGCGGCGGAAGAGTCAATTTATACAGCTAAAGAGCAACAACAAGGTGGCTGGCGTGGCGAACGTGACTTTATTTTAGTCAAACGTGTGGATGAAAGCTCAGTAATTACCTCATTCTACTTTCAGCCATTTGATAACCAAGGGTTGCCAAACTTTGAAGCTG
>NZ_PJAP01000152.1:0-1168 GCF_002836795.1 Shewanella sp. 11B5
ATTTAGGTGCAGATCTTACTTGGCATATTAGTGACGACTGGAAAATTAAAGCCGGTTATAACGATCAGCAATTCAATCGTCAACGTTTCGACTCTGCGCCACAATATACCACTGCTCCTTTTAGCAACGGTTACAGCATTAAACCATTTGATCGCTATGATGACTGGCAACATAAAACCGCTTATATCGATTTTACTGGCGAGTTTGATTTTGCAGGAGTTCAACACCAGTTATTGATAGGTGCAAACTATCTAGATTATTTCTATCAACAACAGATCCAGCGTGGAACAAGCCAAACAGTTATTCCTGGGCAGTCAGTTATTAAGCCTGATCTTGATTATCATCTAAGTAGCAAAGGTGATCCGAGCGAATACAAATATTATGGTTTCTATTTACAAGATTTAATGACCGTAAACCAACATTGGAAGTTGCTTGCTGGTGTACGTTATGACGAGCAAAAGAAAGACGGCTTAGGTCAGAACAGTTATGCGGTATCGCCTAAGTTTGGGGCTATTTACTCGCCAATGGAAAATGGCAGTATTTACGTTAACTATTCAAAAAGTTTTACTCCACAAGGTGCTGTTAATAATCAATTTGACGTTAACGATGAACTGGATTTAAAACCTGAATATGGTATTCAGTACGAAGTGGGTACCAAATGGGAACTGTTTGACGATAGCTTATTACTCACTGCGGCTGTATTTGATATCACTGTTGAGAATATTACAATATCTGAAGTATTACCGACTCCAATAGATTCCTATACTGATATCACTACCCAAGGTGGTGAGCAGAAACATCGTGGATTTGAAGTGGGCGCTCAAGGTCAGTTAAGTGACGATTGGTTCATGACATCTTCAATGATGTACCTTGATGCTGAATATCACACGGGTGATGAACGTGAAGGTAAAACACCCGTTGATGCGCCGGAATGGTCGGCTAATATCTGGACTCGCTATGAAATGACTGAAGACTTTGCGATAAACTTTGGTGCTATCTATGTTGGTGAGCGTTTTGCCAACACCGATAACAGTATTAGTAAAGACGGTTATATCCGTTTCGATATCGGCGCAGCCTATACTATGGATGTTATGGGGAAAGACGTCAGTGTACGCGCCAATGTCAGAAATCTATTCGATACCGACTATATTGAAGGTGGTCAGTATAA
>NZ_PJAP01000153.1:0-1165 GCF_002836795.1 Shewanella sp. 11B5
ATCTTGAGCTGACCTTGCTCTGCCGCAGCCATTAATGGCGAAAAATCATCACTGTTTGTGCCATTAACATCTGCTCCGTTATCTAATAAAAGGCTAATAGATTCAATATCGTTATGCTCAATGGCCAGTAATAGTGGCGTCATCTTACTTTCAGCGCTTTGTAACTCAGTTTCAGCGCCATGTGAAAGCAATAAACTCACCATTGCCACATTGCTAGTGGCAACCGCATATAACAAAGGAGAGGTGCCACCATTATCTTTGATATTAATATCAGCGCCATGGTTGAGTAATAACGTGACTATATTTAGGTGCGATCGATTTGCCGCCCAGTTAAGTGCGGTATGGCCTGTTCTATCTTTTAAATCCACACTGGCACCTTGTTTAAGCAGTGTATTAACCACGTTTTCATGACCACTCAATGCCGCTAGCATTAATGCTGTTCGCCCTATTCTGTCTTTTGCTCTGGCATTTGGGCTTGCTCCTTGCTTGAGTAATGCTTTTACCGCTGGCTCGTCGCCAAATGCGGCTGCATGAAGTATTCCTTTGCGCTGTTGGTTAATGATCGCACGTGTTTTGACCTTATTTGCTGAAGCATCAACCGATGGTTTATTTGTCTGTACATCACTATTTTGTTCGGTTGGTTTAGTCTGTACTGGAGACGTATCAGCTGGAGTAGTCTCTATTGATTCAGCTGGAAAGCGTGGCGGATTTTGATATTGTTGATGTTGTGGGTAAGCCGAGTCTCCCTCGCCGCGGTAGCCAGGAAAACCTACATCTGCACCACTTTTGCGCTGGTTATCTATGATTGATGGCTCTTTTGATTGACTCTCTGGATTGTTGATTATGGGTTGAGCATCAGATACAACCTCCTTCCCACCACGATAATTGGGATCACCTTTGCCAAGCTTGGGCATATTTTTTTGGTAATCGTGACCCATTGCCGGTTTTTTCGCACTTTGTTTAGGCGCTGGCGGGGTTACTGCAGGGTTTGCTATAACTGGCGTTACTGGTGCAGCCGACGTTACTGCCGGAGTTGTGATAGCTGGCGTGACTGGCTCCGGCGTGGTTGCAGTAGCCGGTGGAATGGTAGTTGCCGGTTGAATTGGATCGCTGTTTTCTTCAGCGAATAACGAGTTAATCGCCGAGGATAAAATAATGGCCGAGA
>NZ_PJAP01000154.1:0-1160 GCF_002836795.1 Shewanella sp. 11B5
CAAAGTTACTGGGATGAATTGTAATTCATCTTATGTATAAGTCAGTGCTAATTTACATCTGTTTATCGTTTTTGTGACTAAAATGTAGCGTTAATACCTCGGTCGACAAACACTTGCTGAATTCTCTGCATAATCTCTGTACTTGGCGGTGAAATATCCGCCAAAGTATACGTTTCGCCAAAAGCTTGCCATTTATGTTCCCCTAACGGGTGATAAGGCAGTAATTCAACTTTTTCAACATTGCTCATCGGTTTAATGAACTCAGCGAGTGCGATGGCTGATTCGACATCTTCAGTAAATCCTGCGACAACCACATAACGGATCCAGGTTTTTATATTTCGTGTGGCAAGATATTGTGCAAATTGTAGTGTTCGATGGTTGCTGACTTTCGTCAGTTCGATGTGCTTGGCATCGTCCATTTGTTTGATATCAAGTAACACTAAGTCGGTATTGTCGAGCAATTCATCTATCACCGGTTCGTATTTACGCACAAAACCGTTGGTGTCTAAACAGGTGTGTACCCCCTGACTTTTGCAGGCTTTAAACAACTCGCTGACAAATTGAGCTTGTAAAATTGCTTCACCACCACTGGCTGTAATACCACCACCGCTGGCTTCTAAAAAGGGTTGATAAGAAATGACTTGGCTCATTATTTCATCAACAGAAACTTCCTTGCCGCCATCTAGATCCCATGTATCACGATTATGACAATATTGGCAGCGCATAAGGCAGCCTTGCATAAAAGCGATGTAGCGAATTCCTGGACCGTCAACGGTTCCGAATGATTCCACTGAATGTATGCGACCTAACGTCATTGTTGTTCCTTAAAATGAATATAAAAAAGGCTGTATCGATAAGATGTTACACATCGATACAGCCAATTTTAGCAGAGACTACATACTTTTAGTAAATGTACGAGTAATCACGTCTTGCTGCTGCTCAGGGGTGAGCGCATTAAAGCGAACGGCATAACCCGATACACGAATAGTTAATTGTGGATATTTATCCGGATTAACAATCGCATCCTCTAACATTTCACGGTTCATCACGTTAACGTTTAAGTGTTGACCACCTTCACGGTTAGGCTTGCTTAAGAAGTAGCCATCCATCAGTGACGCTAGGTTAGTTCGACGACCCGTATCATCTTTACCTAATGCATT
>NZ_PJAP01000155.1:0-1156 GCF_002836795.1 Shewanella sp. 11B5
ACTTCTTCTACTGCAAGTGCTTTGCCCCACAGTTGAACGCTATCGCCGACGTTATCTTGTGCATCAGCACCTAAATCTACGGTTAACATGTCCATAGACACTCGACCGACTATCGGTACTCTGCGGCCGTTAATCCACACCGGTGTGCCTTCTGGCGCATTACGTGGGTAACCATCACCATAACCAATGGCAACAACCCCTAAACGAGTGTCTTTTTTAGCGGTCCAAGATGCACCATAACCGACACTATCACCGGCTTTATGCTCGCGCACCGCGATTAAATTGGAGACTAACTCCATCGCTGGAATTAATCGATGATTAACGCCTCGATCACCCACAACCGGAGATACACCATAAAGTGCAATGCCGGGTCTTACCCAGTCAGCTTGGCTTGTTGGCCAAAATAAGGTACCTGCAGAATTTGCTAAGGTGCGATCGCCTTCTAAGCCGCTAACCTGTTGCTCAAAGGCATTCATTTGCGTTTGAGTGAGAGGATTATCGGGTTCGTCGGCGCAAGCAAAGTGGGTCATTAAATGAATCGGTTTAGCCACTTGCGGACAAGCCAGCAAGCGCTGATAAATACTGTTGAATTGTTCAAGACTAAAGCCAATACGATGCATACCAGTATCAATTTTTATCCATACGGTGACAGGCTTATCTAGCGCGATAGTTTCAAGCATTTGCAATTGCGATTCATGATGAACCACAGTATCAATATTGTGGCTAACCAGTGTGGGTAAATCAGACTGACGGAAGAAACCTTCTAATAATAAAAGCTTACCTTTTACACCGCCTTCTCTGAGTTGCAACGCTTCTTCAAGCCTTGCTAATCCAAAACCATCTGCGCCGCCATGATACTTGCAGACGCTTTCTACATAATTTAATAAGCCTACACATTCAGCAACATTTAATAATCCATGGCCATAACCATTGGCTTTAACCACTGCCATAATTTTACTATTGGGCGCAATAAGGCGCAGTTGTGCCAAGTTACTTTGCAATGCGTAACGACTGATTTCTGCACGAGGAAAAGGTTTCAATAGATTGCCTTAATTAAACAATAAAAAACATGGCGCGTCTTACTGTCTGTTAGGAGGTTTAGTGCCATAAATGCGACCTCACTAACAGAGATAAGCTAATATCATAAATAACGATA
>NZ_PJAP01000156.1:0-1152 GCF_002836795.1 Shewanella sp. 11B5
AAAACAATCTTTCAAGCTTATGTTTTTTGAAATTTTCATTATAATTGCTTCACTTTGTATGGATACTTTGAATTAGGACAGATAATGATTGGATTATTAAGGCGTTTAACCATTTTAAAGCGCTTATTCATTATGTTAGCTTTAGCCGCTGTAGGTACTGTGGTTTTCGGTTCTTTTTCAATTAAAGAACAATACGATCATTTAATCGAAGAAAAATATAAGCAGATAAGTGGGCAAGTAAACCAATTAAGTAGCACTCTAGATGCGTTTAAATTGGCCAAACCGGATGCTACGGTTGAAATATTAAGCCAATTTGCCAGTAAAATTGAAGTTAATGATCATCAAGCTTTTATCATTGTTGATAACCAAGATCGCATTATTGTTAATCCATTAAATCAAAACTCAGTCGGCAAGCCCCTCTCCAATTTAGCAACATTCAACGGATCCAATTCATACCAACAGTTGTTCGCCAGCGCCAAAAAAAATAACCTCGCACAGGCTGAACTAGCTATTGTTGATCAACAAAATCGGCCACAAACAGTATTAGCAGTAGCGCAATATTATTCAGCCCTTGATTGGACCTTAATCACTCAAGCTAACGTCAACGATGTTAATGAAAGCATGACGGGTATCATTATTGACTATTTTATTATCATGATGATTATTTCAGTGCCTATTTTTGGGTTCTTTTTATTGCTGAATCATTCTATTACCCAACCTCTCAACGTCACTATCGATGCGATGGAACAGATAGCCAAAGGTGAAGGTGACTTGACCCAACGCTTGTCTACCGAAGGTAATGATGAAGTAGCCAAATTAGCAGATGCATTCAATCAGTTTGTGATTAAAATTGCCAATATGGTGGCTAATTTGCAACCGCTCGGGCATACCTTAAATAATGAAGCCATACATTTATTAGACACCGTAAAGTCATCGAATCAAAGTGCGAATCAAGTGCATAGTGAAACTCAAAGCGTCGCCGCAGCTATCAACCAGATGTTGTCGACTAGCCAAGAAATGGCACGAAATACACAAGATGCAGCTGACGGGGCCGCTAATGTAAAACATCAAGCGGAACAGAATCAAAAATTGATGCAACAAACCGTTGAACAAACACAAAGTTTAGTCCACGAATTACATCAAGCTGAAACC
>NZ_PJAP01000380.1:0-7812 GCF_002836795.1 Shewanella sp. 11B5
TAAAGAGGTGACAATGACGCTGGTATCAACCCATTCCGCAATGTGAATAGGCAATACATCAAATAATGAGTTATATAAAAACCAAAAACCAGCAAACACCAGCATGTAGTAAATCACCACAGGCTTTTTTAGTTCTCCTAAGGCATCCTTCCACAATGCTTGTTGTGTTATCTCTCCTGTTTTTACTTGGCGTGCGCGCTCTAAGCGCTCAGCTTTGCCAGGCTCTTTATAAGCTAATAAGAATAAAAAGTTAAACGAGATAATCGCTGCGCAGGCGTAAAATACATTATCCCAAGATAATTGACGCATGTGTACCGCAACCAATGGACCTAAAAATCCACCGATGTTAACCACTTGGTAAAAAATGCCCCAAGCCATTGAAGTATTATTTCGGTTAGTTGACAGTACTAAGGTGCCTTGAATACCTGGTTTGAATACCCCTGTACCCATGGCTAACAACATGGCACCGGCAAGAAAGCCCCAGAAACTGGGAAAGAATGCCATGGTTAAATAACCACATATTTTGATGATGGTAGAAACGAAAATGGTTTCTTTGTAACCGACACGGTCAGAAATTCCGCCAGTTAACACAGGTACAAAGGTTTGTAGTAGCGCCCACACGGATATAATAATACCGTAATCACTTAAATTAATACCCAGTCCGCCTTCTGAAACAGGCGCTTTAGCGTACAAGCCGGCACTGGCTTTTACACCATAATAGGCAATACGTTCTATTAGCTCCATGCCACCGACAAGCCAAAATATATAGCCTAAACTGCTGATAGCGGCCCACATGCCTAACTGTTTTACTTCACTCAAGTCATTGCCTGAGTGTGAATTAGTGCTCATAAGTCACCCTTTTATTTTATGGTCTGTTTCATTTTTATAACAAAGGCTGACACTTTACCTAAGTTCGTGATTAATACCAAACTCTATCCATAAGTGATCCGCCCAGAGTGGCGCTCATTTGTGAATTTGTGATGTGGTTACATAGGCAAGCCTCGACTGTTAAGTGTATACAACGTTAACGTTAACAATCTAAAGGCAATAAAAAAGCGGATCGTAAGATCCGCTTCAATATTTAATCATTGGCCCGTTAGTTCTCAACGGGCCTAACGTTGGTGTTACGGTTTAAGCACCGCAACACTTTTTGTACTTTTTACCACTTCCACAAGGGCAAGCATCATTGCGGTTAGGCTTAGCTTCAGAAGTAACCGCTTTAGGTTTATTCAATAAACCGGTTAAATCAACAATGTTTTCAGGCTTATCTGCATCAATAGTGATATTAGCAAAGAGTTGCTGTTCAGCGACCATTGCAGCCACTTCATGTTGGCGAGCTTCGGTTTGAACTGACAATATTAACGGTAAAGCTTCCGTGCCCAGTTTGGCTGCACGTTTGGTGTTATAACCACTTTCACCATAAGCTGGCTTAGGGGTTCTACGACCTTTAAAAAAGTATTTATCAGACATGGTTTTGACCCATTAGATAGAATGATGATATTGGCCGAAGCTTATACACCAAAAATGTAAGTTGAGATATCAAAGTTTCAATTTTGAACCAAATAAACCTAATATTATCGCCATGGGTCACATCAACAAAGATAAAAAACCAGCGAGTTATTCGCTGGTTTTTTTTATAGTGCTTTGTTAAACAAAGTAAACCTTAAGACAACAACTTAGTGCAGTTAAATCTTAGCTAATTCGACTTTTTGTTCGTTTAATTTTTCAATGTCACGAGTTAAATCGGTCATCTTAGCGCGTTCTTTATCAATTACCGCAGCAGGGGCTTTAGCCACAAAACCTTGATTAGATAATTTACCTTCAATACGGGCAATCTCTTGAGCAAGCTTTTCTAACTGTTTATCGATACGGGCCACTTCTGCGCCTACATCAATCAAACCTGCCATTGGGATTAATAGCTCCATATTGCCGACTAACTGAGTGCTCGACATTGGCGCTGTTTCACCCTCTGCTAAAATGGTCATCGTTTCGAGTTTAGCCAAACTTGCAAAGAATGTTTGGTTTGCTTCCAGACGAATACGATCTTCGTAGCTCACACCACGCAGTAACGCATTAAGCGGCTTTGATGGGGCAATGTTAAGCTCTGCACGAATATTACGTACTGCTACAATCACTTGCTTAACCCATTCAAGATCGGCCATCGCGGTCGCATCAACTTGATCTGCTTGATAAGTTGGGAACGATGCTAGCATGATAGTATCGCCAGTTACGCCCGCTAACGGTTTGACGCGTTGCCAAATCGTTTCGGTAATGTATGGCATAAATGGATGCATTAGACGTTGCATTTTTTCAAGCACATTGACCAAAGTGTGGCGAGTGCCGCGCATTTGCGCTTCAGTGCCATTTTGCATAACAGGCTTGGTTAATTCCAAATACCAGTCACAGAATTGATTCCAAGTGAACTCGTATAAAGTGTTAGCGGCTAAGTCGAAACGGAAAGCGGCCATGTGATCTTCAACGGTTTTCACGGTTTGGTTAAACAAACCAATGATCCAACGATCGGCTAACGACAATTCCATCGCACCCGGTTTGCCATCAACTAGCAATTGACCGCAATCTAAAGGTTCGCCAGCTTCATCGCTATCAGGATCCGTCTGCACTTCAGTGTTCATTAACACGTAACGTGACGCATTCCATAACTTGTTACAAAAACTGCGGTAACCATCAAGACGTTTCATGTCCCAGTTGATGTCGCGACCGGTTGAAGCCATTGCTGCTAAGGTAAAGCGCAGTGCATCAGTACCATGAGCTTCAATGCCATCGGCAAATTCTTTACGGGTACTTTTCTCAATTTTTGCAGCCAGTTGTGGCTGCATCATGTTGCCAGTACGCTTTTCAACTAAGGTTTCAAGCTCGATACCGTCAATCATGTCTAATGGATCAAGTACGTTACCTTTAGACTTTGACATTTTATTGCCGACTTCGTCACGGATAAGACCAGTAACGTAAACGGTTTTAAAAGGCACTTGTGGCTTGCCATCTTCATCTTTAATAAAGTGCATGGTCATCATGATCATGCGGGCAACCCAGAAGAAGATGATGTCAAAACCGGTAACCAACACGTCGGTTGGGTGGAAGGTTTTTAAATCTTCTAAATTGTCTGGCCAACCTAAGGTTGAGAATGTCCATAATGCTGAGCTGAACCAGGTGTCTAATACGTCGTCGTCTTGACGTAATACCACAGAGTCAGCAAATTTATGTTTAGCGCGGACTTCTGCTTCGTTACGACCAACGTAGACTTTGCCGTTTTCGTCGTACCAAGCTGGAATACGGTGTCCCCACCATAACTGGCGTGAAATACACCAGTCTTTAATATCGCGCATCCATGAGAAGTACATGTTTTCGTATTGCTGCGGTACAAACTTAATTTCACCGGTTTCTACCGCTTCAATGGCTGTTTTAGCCATTGACTGAACAGCCACATACCACTGGTCGGTTAGTAATGGTTCAATCACCACACCAGAGCGATCGCCATAAGGTACTTTTAAGCCGTGCGGAGCGACTTTTTCAAGTAGACCTAAGCTGTCAAATTCAGCCACGATAGCATCACGGGCTTTAAAGCGATCTAGGCCAACATAACGCTCTGGCAAGGCAATCTCGACACCTTTGTTTGGGGTGCCATCAGTGTTAATCACTTCAACAAAACTACGTACGGCGGCATCTAAGGTGAAGATGTTGTACATAGGCAGTTGATGACGTTTACCGACTTCATAGTCGTTAAAGTCATGGGCTGGAGTGATTTTTACACAACCGGTACCAAATTCCATGTCGACATAATCGTCGGCAACAATCGGTACTAAACGGTTAACGATAGGCAATAGAATGAATTTGCCAATTAATGACTGGTAACGTTCATCATCTGGATGTACGGCTACTGCGCTGTCACCTAACATGGTTTCTGGGCGCGTAGTGGCCACTTCTAGATAGTCTTTACCGTCGGCTGTTAATGCGCCTTGGGCCAACGGATAGCGGAAGTGCCACATGTGGCCTTGCTTCTCTTTGTTTTCAACTTCTAAATCTGAAATGGCGGTGTGCAGCTTTGGATCCCAGTTAACTAGGCGCTTACCACGATAAATAAGTTCATCATCGTATAGACGAACAAACACTTCTTGAACCGCTTTTGATAAGCCTTCATCCATAGTGAAACGTTCGCGATCCCAATCAACCGATGCGCCCATACGGCGAAGCTGTTTGGTAATCGTGCCACCAGACTGTTCTTTCCAGTCCCACACTTTATCAATAAAGGCGTCACGGCCTAAATCATGGCGAGTTTTACCTTCTTCGGCTTCAAGCTTACGCTCAACCAACATTTGAGTCGCAATACCCGCGTGGTCGGTGCCGACTTGCCATAAGGTATTTTTACCTTTCATGCGCTCAAAGCGGGTAAGGGTATCCATGATGGTGTCTTGGAAGGCATGACCCATGTGCAAGCTACCGGTTACATTCGGTGGCGGGATCATGATGCAGTAATTGCCTTTTGATTCATCACCATGCGGCTTGAAGTAACCTTGCTCTTCCCAGTTTTGGTAAAGGGCTTGTTCGATAGACTTTGGGTTGTATGTTTTTTCCATAGGAGCGTTATGTTCTCTATCTAAATTAAGTGTTTATTCAGCTAATGCTTGAGTGCTGGGCGTAATGCCTACATTCTGATATTGACGGTAGCGATTGCGAGCAATGCGCTTGAGTTCGTCATCATTAGCGACAAAATCGATAATATGGGGCAAGTTTACCGCAAAACTGGGCATTTGGTCTGCAAGATTAATCAGAACTTGACGACTTTTATTTGGTCCTAAAGTATCAAAACCAATTTCGACCGGTGCACCTGTCACTGGGCCTTCACCTTTTAAATTGTGTGGAACAAAGGCGTTGGGCTCAAATTGCCACAGTAATTCGTCAATTGCATAAGCTTGCTGTTTGTCTTTGCAGTGAATGTAGACGGTTTTTTGTTGGCGATATTGTTGTTCAGCTAACCTGCAAGCAGCTAAATAGAGCGCATCTAATGCACTCATTTGATTATGATTATCAGGCATAAGGTAAAACAAGGCTTGAGTCATGTGGTGATGCTTTTAACAGGTTAATAAGTTGGGCTCGAGTTTACACTAAAATCGTCTGCGGGTTAATGACCTCGTGATGCGATATTCATATGACGCTGGAATAGCTCAAAATCCCTAAGGTCAGTTTAATAGCGCTTATTAATCCGGCATATATCGCTATCATAATGGATTTTCTACGCCGCTGCGGTAATAGCTCTGTAATGGATAGACGTTGAGGCGATGGTTGAGCTGGCGTTAAGCTTGAACGCCATAGTACAAACCACCTAATGGTTAAATTGTAGGGGATGTTATTAATTATTATGTCCTGTTTGCGCCATGGGCTTAACAATAGTAGTTGACTATAAACCCGTTGCTCATTTACAGCTAAGCTAAAACGGGTGGTGAAACTGTCGTAATAGACATCTATTTTTTGATTATCAATTAAATGTGCTTTGTGTTGCTGACGAGTCATGGCCATTAATTTGCCCGTTTATTGATTCATTACTGCGGTTTTAACAATACTGTCGAGCCAATCCATAAACAAACTTAGGCGCTTAGGTAGTTGGCTACGTGAAGGGTACAAGATACTCACTGGCATAGGAGCTGCTTCATATTGATGCAAAATCCGGATTAAACGACCAGTATTTAAGTAGTCTGTTACCCCCATCTGTGGAATTTGAGCAATACCCAGCCCAGCTAAACATGCCGAGGTATAAGCGTCGGAATTAGTCACCGATATCACACTTGGAACCGTGTGCTGGCAATTCTGCCCTTGTTCTACATAGTCAAACTCGGCCGAATTATAATCAATGGAGGCACTATGATTCACTGTCGGGACGTAACCGATCATTCGGTGGTGTTGTAAGTCTGCTAAGGTGCTTGGCGTACCATAGCGTTGGATATAGGTTGGGCTAATGCAGTTGATAATACGATATTGAGTTAAGGGTCTGGCAATTAGTAAGCTGTTACCTTGATTGCCCACTCTGATCAGGCAATCAACCCCAGACTTTATTGGATCGATATGATAATCCGTACTGCTGATGACAACATTGACGTGGGGATAACGCTCACACCATTCGCTTAGTCGAGGCAGTACGGTTTTATTGGCAAAACGACTCGGCATATCGACTTTTATGACGCCTCTAACGCTGTCATTTTCATGCTGAAACTGGCTTTCTAAAGCATCTATATCGTGCAATATTTGTCGACATTGAGCCAAATAGATAGCCCCGTCATGGGTTAGCGTCACCCGCCGGGTACTGCGCTGAAAAAGCCGAGTGCCTAATAGTTGCTCTAATGACTCGACGGCAGTTGAAATACTCGATTTAGGTAAGTGCAATGCCGCTGCAGCCTGAGTAAAGCTACCGGTTTGCGCGACATGAACAAACCGTCTCATGGCTTCAAATTTATTCATTATTACCTTATTATTGTTCGTGTAAAACAAACGATAATGTCACTTTTATGCTGTTTATCATAGTAGGTGAGTGTTTTATTATCATTGCACTTCTGTGAAATGAATAAGAGGCATATATGAATAAATTGGTGTTAGTTACTGGCGGTAGTCGTGGTTTAGGCAAGAATGCCGCATTAATGTTGGCGGCTAAAGGCATGGATGTGGTGATTACATATTTACATAACAAGGAGGCTGCAGATGAGGTTGTCGCCAGCATACGTTGGTTAGGGCAAAAAGCCGCAGCATTACCGCTGAATGTTGGCGATGTTTCCATGTTTGGGTCATTTACAGATGAGCTCTCTGAGTTACTAAGCCAATATTTTGAACGCGAGAATATTGATGCATTGATTAACAACGCGGGAATGGGTGAGTTCGCTGCATTTGCAGACACAACTGAAGCTCAGTTTGATGGGTTAATGAATGTGCATTTAAAGGGAGCTTTTTTTCTAACTCAATCGTTACTTCCTTTGGTCAATAATGGTGGAAAAGTGATTAATGTGAGTTCTGGGTTAACACGTTTTAGTGAAACGGGGTTCTGTGCTTATGCCATGATGAAAGCGGGTGTTGAAGTGATGACCCGCTATTTAGCTTTAGAGCTTGGGCCTCGTCAGATAAGCGTCAATACCTTAGCTCCAGGGGCAATAGAAACCGATTTTGGTGGTGGCGTTGTGCGTGATAATACTGCCCTAAATGAGTCTATCGCATCAAAAACGGCACTTGGGCGTGTTGGTTTGCCGGATGATATTGGTAAGGCGATGTTGATGTTATTAAGCGACGAAGCGCAGTGGTTAAATGGTCAGAGAATTGAAGTGTCTGGAGGAATTCATTTGTAATTGATGGCGAAGTGATGATAATCAGCAGTAAGCCCATTATCGCTTGGCAATATTGGTATCAGTTGGAAAATAATCTTGATAAATGGTCTGGTACATCCCTGATGATTTTAACTCATCAAATGCTTGTTGCCATAGTGCAACCGCCTCATCAGTGGTGTCGTTTGAAAACGCAATATATAAGGTAGAGTCGTACAACTTAATAGGAGTACGTTCTATTGAGTTGATATCGATATCGGCTGCTTTTGCCAAAAAAGGCATTACTAGCTCGCTCATCGGCGCAACATCAACTCTGCCGTAACTGAGCATTTTGAGCGATTGTAATTGGGATTTGTCAGTACTGAGATTAGTGAATCCTTGGGCGTCTAAATAGGTATGGTCAGCATTACCAAGTACTACGCCGACATTTCGGACTCGTTTTAAGTCTTCTAAATCTGCTAGTGATAATCCGGAATTACGCTTTTGGTAAAAATAC
>NZ_PJAP01000157.1:0-1150 GCF_002836795.1 Shewanella sp. 11B5
TTATGTCGATACCACGCTGGCTACTTGGGTTGTGATAATAATTTCCTTATGTGTAGCTCATCTTTTAAATTTTTGATGGGGCTAAGTTAAGTTGCTGTATTAAATGTTTTATATATTTATTGTGTAGTGTGTGCTTCATAGGTTTAGCAGGATATTAGCTTGATATAGATGCTATAGAGTGCGCATTGTGCAGTGTAAACGTTACCAATATGGTGTTATTCGTAAGAGGACGTGACACATTATTTGGCTATTAATAAGGTGTTTTTACGCAAGTGATTACAGCTCAAATGATTTGAATTCAAATGGTTTTAGCTCAAGTAACTATGCAGGAAATATTTGATCTTACCGGGTGACATGTGATGAATGACCGCTTCATTTTCAAACATTAGCAAGGCGACTGTTTCAAAATACTCATACTTAACGCCATGGATATGGTGGAATATCTATTGGCGACTTCAGTAGCAATAGTGGGTTAAGTGAGTGTGCTAGTTTAGTGATAACATTTCTGTGAGATTGGACCTTACTGGCTTATGTTAATGTTGTCCTCCCCCTGATATTAGTGGGAAACTGGGCTTCAAACCGCGATTTAATACAATGTTATTGCATTTAAATAGACGTTCGGTCTAATATTGGCCTATGAACAATTTAAGCTTAGATATAATGACGAGTCCACATACTAGTTCAAACCCTAAACCGCGCAGAGGTAGACCACCTAAAGTATCGCGGGATAATCCTGATACTCGGGCTGAGCTTATTCGTAGCGGTCTTGAACAATTGACAGAGCAAGGTTTTGCCTCATCGGGTATAGAACCTATTTTGAAAAAGGTTGGCGTACCGAAAGGCTCTTTTTATCATTATTTTGCGAGTAAAGAAGCCTTTGGCCAAGCGGTATTGCAGAACTATGCTGAATACTTTTTACATAAACTTGAGATCCATTTGCTCGATGAAGCTTATTTGCCGTTAACGCGAATTAGACACTTTGTTGAAGATGCTAAAGCAGGAATGATTCGATACCAATTTAAACGTGGTTGTTTAGTGGGTAATTTGGGGCAAGAAGTGGGCGTTTTACCAGAGAGCTTTAGACCGCTTATTATCGAGATTTTTTTGAGTTGGCAAGCTTGTTTAGCTCGCTGCCTCAAGGCCGCACAAT
>NZ_PJAP01000158.1:0-1147 GCF_002836795.1 Shewanella sp. 11B5
CAGTCCGCCCTAGAACCTAGCAGGTGATTTACTGAGCTAGCATAGCTTGGCGTAAACTTTGTTGTGCAGGCTCTTCACCTAACCAAATCTTAAGTAAAGCCTGACGAAATGCCTCTCCAGCAATATCTCCCTGAGCTATCCCATTTTTAATACTGCTCACACCCTTGCCTTTTTGTGTAACAAAAGTAAATTGATCACCTTCGACAATTTCATCTGCAAACAATTGGGTAAAATGTTCAATATCTTTGGCAATTGAGTGAGTGTCATTGTCGGTAGCACCTTCAAAACCGTCAGTAATGGCATCACGCATTTTGTCTGAAGTGATCATCCCAGAAGTAATCGTTAGCTGGATCACCGTTATCGGCTGAGCAAGCACATCTTCCAGAGTGTGCGCTTTTGTCGGCAGATATAAACTACCCACATATAAATCCATAAAAAATTTACTGCGTACACCAGCGCCATTCAATATCAATGGCTGCTCTACTACTGTCATTTGCTCTGCTACATCAACATCTGCAATCATGCTAGCTTGTGCCAACATCGGCATCATTAACAATAAGCTCAATCCAATTGAAGCTAATACTTTCATATAAACTCTCTAAAAATCTGAAATACCAACGACTACAACATCAGCCGTTTAACCAACAACCGCAACTCAAGTCGGCTAATTTAACCGCGAACGCCTAATTTATATTGGCCATTCTGTAGAAACATCAAGGCTTGCTTGTGCTTTGGCGAGATGAGTATTGGGCCATCATCAAAAAATAAAAAGCACTTCCAATTACGCACAAACACATCCCAGCGAGTTTCAACTATTTGGTACTTTTCATAGCAAAAGTACACCACCGCATCATCAGGCCATTGAATATGCGCAATAATTGCTTCGGGCATCGCATTATCATTAGAATCCCATGCCGACTGCCAATGCTCCGTTGCCGCCCAAGCATCTTGCTTTATTGGCCAATCGCCTTTTTCAAACAATTCAGCACGACTACTCTTATTGCTTATCCACTTATCCCACACTTCCATGGCACTTTTATCGGTCAGTGGCTTAATCAAGACCTTATCATCATCTGATACAGGCAAATCTTTATGGTTAAAAATCCACTTACGCTTATAAAGATCAAACGGAATATATGAATGTGAC
>NZ_PJAP01000159.1:0-1147 GCF_002836795.1 Shewanella sp. 11B5
GGTATTAAAATAATTGCTCGATTGGGTCCTCCCTGACTTAGCCATTCGTTTTATAGAAGACGGTGACAGATATTCAGCCCACTGACCATTGACTTTATTCATTGAAATTATTCGCTCATACCCTTTAACTAATTTATCAACAAGAGGGAAAGCCTGTCGTACATCTTGATGATTTGCCCAATCAGGTAACTTTTGTTCTCTAGCAATCCCGACTATAGTAGTTACTTTATAAAGAGTTTCTTTACTGTCGCGGCTAATCGGTACTTGGATTTTTTTTACCTTGGTTACGGAAAGGTGTTTCGCTTTACCAAGGTAAAAACAATCCCTACCAACCGACTCCTTCCAACCTTTCACAGTAAGGCGATACCTATTAAATTTTTGTTTTATGGAATCGATATCTATATAGACTGTTTTTTTTGAGAGAAGCTTTACTGTGACTAAGGCATTTAGTTCTTTAATACCAATGGCTTCTTTACTTGAAATCTTTCCCTTTGTGGGCACATCGATTACCCACTTGAATGCCCTTTTGGATTTTTGACGTTCACCTTTGTGAAGGTTATGATTAATACGAATACATTGATTTTCACTAACAAAGTTCGATATAGAACTTTCATAAGTAAAATGGGGCTTTAAGTTTTCATCTTTTTTTATAGCAGCAAAAATATCATTTTTCTGACTATCAAATTCCATGTCTGATGAGCCAAATGCATATGTATTACTAAATAACACCAATACAATTGTGACAAAAAAAGCTTGTAAAACATCCATATTATTTTCCCTAAAAGTAACGGTTCTAATCAATCGTCAAAATCTAAGACATTTAACTTTGTCATATAACGTTTTAGCATTTATACATTGCGTTATTTGCATGGCTTAAATCACTTGTTGAACTTGGCCTATGCCGAATCCAGATTAATTAGTACACTTTATGCTATAGGAATTTGATTTTTTTGATGCTGGATCTGGGCTGTAGAGCAGTTTTGAACTGATTAATTGGCTTGAATTGTACATATTCATTGAAATTCCTTTATCGTTTGGTGTTCCATCACATTTTTTTAGTCTAGCTGATCCAATGAGAAAATATACTCGATTGAGTCCTGATTTATTTGCTTGTTAATAGCTGACGTTAATCTGAACGTAAACATGA
>NZ_PJAP01000160.1:0-1147 GCF_002836795.1 Shewanella sp. 11B5
CGATAACCCCTTCGCATGCATCAAACCATTCAGAGCTTAACTCAGCAGAGAGCTCTGGTGATTGATTTTTTAAGCAATTCCGCTTCCAAAGCTTCTTGCTAAATAAAGACCAACGCTCAACGATTAGATCATCTTTACCAGAGAAACGCATCAGTGGATCCCAATCAATATTACTCTGACTAATATCACTGAGCTCATATATCGCATTCGAATTACTTATCAGTAGCAACGGCACCAGATCACCTAAACCGTCGATATGTTCTAGAAAAATGTTACGCTCATCATATTTCCATTTTTCGATTACTTGAAGAGAGTCAATTACAACAAGTCCGACATTGTAAGTAATTAACAAACTTCGTATTTTCAACAATGCGGCTCTAAGATTTGGAGAAACAACAACTTCGCTAGCATACTTTTGTTTCCCAATAGCGTTTTCCAACGATTGTAAAAAAATACTACAATACTCAATCGGGCTTGTAGCTCCTTTTAAATTGACTGACAGATAAACAATCTGAACTTGTTCAGATTGTTTAGCATGCCAAATAACACGAGGGTACATTGACAAACATTGCTGCATCACCAACGTTTTGCCAGAACCTTTACATCCAATTATAGATGTAACATTTCGTACAGGACGTGGCACGCTTAAATCACGCCATGGAACAGTATCGTTACTCATAGCATAATGCAGGTTTTGTCGCTGTTGCTCATAGTTATATAGAGTGTCCTCTCTCGATAGATAACCACTTTTTACAGCTAAATCTATCTTGTCATACACATCTTGAAATTCGGGTACAAGAACCGTGTATTCATCTTTAAGAGAATAAACGCAACGTTTTCGCTCAATATCACTGTCACCAACTGATGCTTGTCGATAATTTGTTTTATTAAAGCTCTCTTTTAATTGTGCGGCATTAAAAGTAGGCATAAGCGCATCAACAAAAGGAACACCGCAAAATGAAGGATGTGCTTCATCAATATAACAAGCTTCAAATGCCTTCGGTGGTATTTCGGGTACTAATAGCCGTTGATTACTAAACTCCATTTTTAATCCTCTTCATCCATGAAAAATTTTACTCTTGCATCTGAATTCGCCTGTTCATATATCATTGGCTCATTTATGCATGCATTACTAACAGCCAATTCT
>NZ_PJAP01000161.1:0-1145 GCF_002836795.1 Shewanella sp. 11B5
GCAACAACGTGATATCGGTGCTTGGGATTCTGCTATCGGTAAAGTGAAAAGTATTTACGACCGTTTAAAAGAAGAACACGGCATCGTACTAAAGATGATAAATTTAGGGGGTGGTTTTCCTGCCAACTATATGGACAAAACGAACGAGCTAGGTGTTTATGCTCAGCAGATTAAGCATTTCCTAGAAGAAGACTTTGGTGATGAATTACCAGAGATTATTCTAGAGCCTGGTCGTTCTTTGCTTTCAAATGCTGGTGTATTAGTATCTGAAGTGGTATTGATTTCTCGTAAGTCGAACACTGCATTAGAGCGCTGGGTATTTACAGATGTGGGTAAGTTCTCTGGTTTAATTGAAACCATGGACGAAGCGATTAAATTCCCAATCTATACTGAGCGTAAAGGCGAGTTAGACAAGTGTGTCATTGCCGGTCCAACCTGTGACAGTGCAGATATTATGTATGAGCACTATAGCTATGGTTTACCGGTTGATTTAGCCATTGGTGACCGCATGTACTGGTTAACCGCTGGTGCTTACACCACGACCTATTCAGCAGTATGTTTTAACGGCTTCCCACCACTTAAAGATTATTACCTTTAATTGATGGTGTAGTTTGACAACATCATAAAGGACGCACTAGCGTCCTTTGTTTTTATGCGCGTCTAAACCTCTTGCTGATGGCTTTTTAAAATATCCAATATTTGTTCTTTAAGATGTAATCTCGTGCTTTTCATTAGTTTTAATTCAGTTGTCGCATCACTGCTACTGGTCTTTTCTAGTGCGGTAATTTGCTCATCGAGTTGATTGTGGTCGTTAAATTTTTTGATAAAGTGCTTATCGGTTACTTTAAGTTTAGTTATCAAATCTCGGTACTCTGGAAACATAAGTTACTCCTTGTAAGTTGTGTCAGTAGATTTAGGGCTCATTTCACTTTGCATTAACAAGATGTTATTCCAATAACAATGATGCTTACTTCAGCACCAAATACAGCTTGAAAAATGAGATGTGTTGAATCTAATACTGATTAACTTTATGCTCATTGGTTACGCTTACCTTCAGCCTAAAACCATTTTTGCGAGGTTAACTTGATGTAAATCACGTTAATGATTGTTAGGCGAGATATGATATTTGTTGTTTTATCGACCTT
>NZ_PJAP01000162.1:0-1141 GCF_002836795.1 Shewanella sp. 11B5
TAGAATGCCACTGTTAAATTTAACAATACCATAACACTAAGTGGCTTTGCTGAGGCATTTAAATGAAACGGCTGTTTTCGTTGATAATTATGCTGAACACAATTTGAGGGTGTGAGAAAGGGTATGGTCAGTGATTTAGTTAAATATTGTGATGATTTATTGCCAATTCAAGCCTTATCATTAATCTCCCAAGCAATATTAAGTACAAATGAGACGCGCGTTTTCGAAGATGTTTCTGATACAAATCCTTCAACACTGACTTTTATCAATTATGGATAAATCTGTTTCCAGTGTTTTACTTTGGGATTAACAATACCAGACTCCTCAAAAGCCCTAGAAATAGTGCCTTCCAAACGCAGCTTTTTTAAACCGTCTTGCAACGCCTCAAAAACCTTTTCAGCATTTGGTGCCTTTTTAGAAACAACAAAATGGCGAGACCCTTTTAAACCCACTTTAATATTAGGAACCGGAACTAACCTTACTCCGGCTATTTCCATACTGAAATCTTCTTCTGAAGAAAAATCATTTAGAACAAAATCAGCTCGTCCCACATTAATAAATTTGAACATAAGATGCAGTTTCGGCATGCTATGTGTCTTCACCCCCATAGCTTTCAACGTTGCCCAGTCAACTACCCAACGATCAGAAGAAACGCCTTTAAACTTTTTAAGTTCATCAAGTGAATTGATTTTCATTATATCAACGTTTGTTGGTAGAGCGTATATGCCCACTTCGATCGCCCCTGCTTCAAATATAGCATCGCTGACATAAAAATCAGCCTCATCAATTTCAATTCTCCAGGCTGTTTCTGCTGGCATAGTGACAACCCCTTTTTCAGCCTCTATCAAAGCGCGGCTATAATTGGGCATTTCTTTTAGCTGTATATCAGGCTTCAACCCTCCAAGATTTAGCGCTTTGCATATCAACACTAATTCAACTACGCCACGATGAAGATTCATTTCCCTAAAATCATCAATATCGTTGCAGTTTTTTTTATCTGCCCATTCCTTGAATGAATCATAAACCACTTTATTAGCTGAAATATCAACCACTTCGGCGCAAAGGTTACTGGTTCCTAATAAGGCCACCCAACTTGTAATAAGTATAAATAATTTTCTCATTCATCCTACTTGTAGTGGTT
>NZ_PJAP01000163.1:0-1137 GCF_002836795.1 Shewanella sp. 11B5
AAAGAAAACCAACAAACATTGTCGGTAACTCAACTAGATAAACAAACATGGCAATTGAATAACCATGGCAGTGATATCACTCTGTGCTATCAAATTTATGCATGGGATTTGTCTGTTCGCACTGCACACCTTGACACTAACCATGGCTTTTTTAATGGCAGTAGTGTGTTTCTTGCGGCTAATGGTCTTGAGTCTCAACCACATACCGTTACTATTGCCAAACCTGCACTTGCAGAATTAGCTCATTGGACGCTAGCCACCAGCATGACTAGAGCCTCTGGTGAACAATTTGGCTTTGGTGAGTTTAGCGCTGAAAACTACGATGACTTAATTGATCATCCCGTTGAAATGGGTGAACTAACCATCGAAACTTTTTTCGCTGCCGGTGTTCCACACGATATCGTACTCAGTGGTAAACACAGAGCCAACATGGTTCGATTGGCCAATGATTTAAAAGCGATTTGCGAATATCAAATCGATTTGTTTGGCACTCCAGCACCGTTTGAACGTTATGTGTTCATGACTACCGTTTTGGATAATGGTTTTGGCGGCTTAGAACATAAAGCATCAACCGCCTTAATGTGCTCTCGCAACGATTTACCTTTGTCACTAGATACGCCAGTGGATAAAGGTTATCGCACTTATTTATCCCTGTGCAGCCATGAATATTTCCATTCATGGAACGTTAAACGGATTAAACCTGCTGAGTTTACACCGTTTGACTTATCACAAGAGTCTTATACCTCTCAATTGTGGGCGTACGAAGGTATCACGTCATATTACGATGATTTAATTACCTTTAAATCTCAGTGTATTGATGAGAAAGGCTACCTTACTTTACTCAGTCAAATTATGACTCGAGTATACCGAGGCGAAGGTCGCTTTAAACAAACCTTAAAGCAATCAAGTTTTAATGCTTGGACTAAGTTTTATAAGCAAGATGAAAATGCCGCCAATGCCATCGTCAGCTATTATACCAAAGGCGCATTATTTGCCTTGTATGTAGACTTAACCATCCGTATTGAAACCCAAGGAAAACATAGCCTTGATGATGTTATGCGTCAACTTTGGCAACAATATGGTTTAACGGGTGTTGGTACTGAATCGTCAAGCCATCAACAGATTGTTGAAACGCTA
>NZ_PJAP01000164.1:0-1133 GCF_002836795.1 Shewanella sp. 11B5
GCATCATATTTGGTAAAGGGCATGAGATAAAACTTATAAATTCAGATTTTATTCCAAGTCCAATGCTAGCTTAACAATCACTTGTTGCCCGCTCGTTTATTCACCCTTAGCAATGACAACTAATGATGAGTGTGATGCTATTCCATTACATGCAGCTCATTGTTAACCATTAATTGCATGCTGGTAATGCAAGTACGGCTATTGTGATCTGTTGACAGCACTTCTTTAGCTTCACGATTAACATAAATTGCTGCAAACTATGAGTCACTTAACAGATAATGCTATTCCGATGGTCATTTACAGCCTGATTTACTAGCGTAAAACGCTTTTTAACCAAACCAATAATAAAAATAATAAGGTTAATTTGAATGCACAAAGCAGCAAGAACACTCCATAAATGGCTGATGCTGTTTATCGGGCTACAGTTTGTGATTTGGTCAGTGACAGGAACATATATGGTGTTTATGCATATTGACTATATTCATGGTGATTCGCTAATCAGTAACCCTCAAACAAAAATCAACCCCGATAAACTGCAGTATTCATTAGCAAAACTGTTACAAACTTATCCTGAAGCAGAGCAAATAAACGTCGGTAAACTGATGCAACAAGACGTATACCGCTTCTCTATTCCGGCCATAAATACGACCATAATCACGACTCAGCAAGTAATGCTAAATGCGCAAACAGGTGAACGTTTATCGCCACTTAACCAAACGGCAGCCATAGCATTAGCCCAATATTATTACCTGGGTAATGAATCCATTACCAACGTGAGTTTACTGAACGACAATCCACCTTTTGAACTCAGTGCTCGTCACTTACCGGCGTGGCGAATTAATTTCGACCATTTTTCCGCCCCTTCACTTTACATCTCGGCTGACAGCGGATTAGTAGTAGGTAAGCGCCATGCATTTTGGCGTTTATTCGACTGGATGTTTCGCTTTCATGTGATGGATTATGGCGATGCTGAAGAAATCGATAACCAATTATTATTCTGGATAGCGTTGTTCTCGACTTTAGCTACCGTTAGCGGGTTAATATTAGTGTATTTCAGGGTATTACGTCGTACTAAAAACAAACGTAAGCCTATGTTGAGCAAGCGTAAACACAGTGGGGTTGCCTAATGTTTT
>NZ_PJAP01000165.1:0-938 GCF_002836795.1 Shewanella sp. 11B5
AGATGTGTATTAAGAGACAGGAGTAGGAATGAGCCCCCAAACAACCCAGATTAGTGAAACAGATGTAATAGCCGTTGCAGCTTCGCGAATATTAGGGCCTATTCGCCCAGCAAGAGAAATAGCCAGAGCTCCTACTATTGGAAGACCAATGGCGACTAATATGGTAGTTTCTGGTGTCATTTTGAACCCTCCAATAGAAGGGCTGCAGCACTATTTGCGAGTTCTAATGGAACCTGTGGAAACAGTCCGAAGTATATATTGAGTAGTGCAACAAAACCGGTAACTAATAACATTTGTATTGGTGCTTCAGATGTTGGGCCTTCTCCTTCGACAGGAGCTTGGAAGTAAAGCGCCTCAACGATGCGCCAAACATAAACCACCGCCATCAAGGAACTGACTAGAATAATTGCTACTAGCCCACCCCCCCAAGGACCGCTTTCCAAAGCTGCGGTGATAAGGAGCCATTTACTAATAAACCCTGCAGTACCAGGCACGCCGATTAAGCTCAAACCACACACAACAAAAGCAGCACAAGTCCAGGGCATACGAGCTGCAGCACCACCGAGTTGATCTAGGCGCAAGTCACGATACTGATAAGCTAGGCAAGCAACTGCCAGGAACAACCCACCTTTTGCTAGTGCATGGTTGAACATATGCATTGCGCTGGCGCTTAGTCCAGCCATGCTTACAAAGCTAACACCAAGCAAAATATAGCCTATTTGTGCTATAGATGATGAAGCAAGCCGCCTTTTAAGATGTCCTTCGAACATCGCAACTGCAGAAGCAATAAGTATTCCGAGAATTGACAATGGCATCGCAAACAATGCGAACTGAACTTCGTGATCCTCAAGCGTGGCTTGAAATACCATATAGTCAAATCGGATAAGTACATACAGTGCAACCTTGGTCGCGCAAGCAGCGAGAAACACGGTCACCAT
>NZ_PJAP01000166.1:0-1126 GCF_002836795.1 Shewanella sp. 11B5
AATCATTTGCGTAGAATCTTGCATCCATTGCACACTATCATCCTGATAATGTTATAAAACTTGCTTAATCCGCTATTGCGTCCATTGAGCAAGCTTAACGTTTCATCCTGAAACTCAATATCGTCCGTTATTTCCATATACTTATGGTCTTCCAAGACCTCTTTACTACCTTGTAATGTTCCCGTCCTAGGAACGAGATAAATAATAATTCATTTACCGCTACGTAAACAGGTACCTCTAAATGATTAAAATATCTCACAGATAACACAAAATAAAATAATCAATTAAATCAATTGGTTGAGCACCATGTAGAAATGCCACCTCATAATTAAGTGATTTGGCTCACATGCTTTGTGAGATATATCTCACAAAGCGTCAGGCAGAAAAGGTAAGCGCCAAGTTAACTATTAACATTAGATAAACATCGGCAACTAACAAACAGCTCAAATTCCGACGCGAACTAGCAAATTCGGTTTGATCTTAATTGACGTAATCTGAAAAAGTTCAGCTTAGTGGCATATCTGTTAATTACATTGAATAGAGCTATTGTTGAGAGTTTTTGTATTGAACCATTCTGGCGATAAACATTGAGATGCGCTGCATTTGTTATCAGCCGTCAATACCTAATAACATGTTAATTCGCCCAATAGTCCACGCGATGTCACTTTTGAGTAAGAGTAATATTTAACCTTTACACGTAACACAACCACAAGCGCTTACTGATTTAACACTTAATGCTTACTTTTATGACTTTAACTTAAACAAGAGTTAAATAGCGACTCATTGAAAAGTATAAATAAAGCTTATCGACTATTACTTCATTACAGAACATAAGTTAATTGTTAATCAAGCAAACATTCTTGCTCGATTAACAATAAATGGACTAGGGTATGTGCTTATCGTTCAGACACTAACAACTTACGACCTTCTTGAGCACTGTCAATGCCGAGTTCAATAAGTCTCACGACCAAAAGAGCCTGCTCTGCTGTTACTGGATTTGGGCTCCCAAGACAAATCGCATCGCGGATGCCTTCATAATATGCTTGGTAATTACCTGGAGTCGTTATGATGTCTTGCTCGATAATCGCGTCTTTGTGTTTCAGCGATAATTTGCAAGAAAGTGGAT
>NZ_PJAP01000381.1:0-7797 GCF_002836795.1 Shewanella sp. 11B5
TGTGCTAAGAAATAACGTGTATAAGGAACATTGCCTGGTACATGGTATTTAGCACCAGGATCAAAATCGGCTTCTGTACGTTCAATTGGCGCTTTAACACCTTGGTATTTTTCGCGTAAGTCCCACCAAGCTTGATTATATTGATCAGGTTTAATGGTGCCGTTAAATACTTGCCAGCGCCATTGGTCAATCATTAAACCAAAAGGCATAAAGGCAATTTTATCTAATGCTTGTTTTAACAATAAACCAATGTCTTTTGATGCATCAGGTACAGTTTCGAGTAATCCGATTTTTTGTAAATATTTAGGTGTAATTGATAACGCAATCGTGTCACCAATGGCTTCATGGAAACCATCGTTGGCAGAGTTTTTAAAGATAAACGGTTGATTTTTATAAGCGCGTTGATAGAAGTTATGGCCTAATTCGTGATGAATGACGGTAAAATCTTCAGCGTTTTTCTGGATACACATTTTTATGCGGATATCATCCAGATTATCTAAGTCCCACGCAGATGCATGACACACTACATCACGGTCTTGCGGTTGAACAAACATTGAGCGAGTCCAAAACGATTCTGGCAGCTCGCCAAAGCCAAGTGAAGTGAAGAAACCTTCAGCTTGTTTGACCATTTTAATTTCGTCATAGCCATTTTTAGCTAACAGTTCGGTAACGTTGTATCCGGGATCAGCATCTTTAGGCGCTACGTTGTTATAAATCGTGCCCCATTGCTGAGCCCACATGTTGCCCAATAAATGTGCAGGGATAGGGCCCGTCTTAGGCGCAACATCATCACCGTATTGCTGGTTTAATTCACCACGCACATAACAATGTAATGAATCATATAAAGGCTTAATTTGTGCCCATAGGCGGTCTAATTCGGCAGAGAATGCTTCTGGCTCCATGTCATACTGACTACGCCATAATTCAGATAAGTCGGCGTAACCTAAATCTTGCGCGCCTTGATTGGCTAATTCGACTTCACGTTCAAATAGTGGACGCATTGGTTTTGCTATTTCACGCCAACCTTGCCAAGCTTCTAAAAGTACCGCGGGATCTTTAGACTCCGCCATAAGGTTTGATAGCTCTGGTTGAGTTAAACAGCGACCATCAGCAAAACAATATTTTCCTTTACCATATAGACCGTTGAGTTCAGATGCGATACTCGCAAGTTCTGCGTTCTTAGCTGGGTCTAGCGGGGCAGGTAAAACAAGGCTACTGCGTAAGCTGTTAAGTTTTCTGGCATTAACGGCATCAAGTTCTACATTGGCATATTTTGCCGCTTCTGTTGCATAGCGCACAGATGTTGAAGTGACTTTTTCACCCATTGCGGCAGATAAAGCCGCGGTGTCGTCAGTGATAAAATTGGAATAAATCCATTCTGCACGATTAGCTTCAATCGACAAATCCGCTAAATCGGCTTCTGCTTGGTTAATGAAATTAATTGCTGCAGTGGCATCAATTTTTTCAACTGGAGCGGGAGCAGGCTCTTGAGTGTCATTACAGGCACTTAATCCTAATGCTATTGAGACAATTAGTGCAATTTGAGACGGTCGTTTTAAAGGCAAGTTCATATTGGTTGCATCCTTGTTTTTATTATCGGCGTCAGTGTACCGAAAAATAGCAATCATTGCATATAAGTTAACAATCTGGTGCAGTTGTTACGATTTCTGTTGTCTAGATTAATAAAGAAAGCTGACAATTTCGATTGACATCTGTGCGCTCAATGATTAATTTAAACAGGTGTTTAAATTAATTTGGGTCTGGGAATGGCAAGCCGTACTGATACAAAAACAAGAATACTCGATGCAGCTGAAAAGTTGTTCGCTGAAAGAGGTTTTTCTGAAACGTCGTTACGACTGATCACCAGCAAAGCTGAAGTCAATTTGGCATCTGTTAATTACCATTTTGGTTCGAAAAAAGAATTAATTCGTGCTGTATTAGCAAGATACTTAGATGTGTTTATGCCAAGCGCCGCGATAGAGATTAAACGTATACATCATGCGCCTGAAAATGCGTCACTAAATGAGATTTTTTCTGCTTTAATTAAACCGTTACTTGAGCTTAATAAAGTACGCAACGGCGGCACGATTATTTTCTTGCAGTTGTTAGGTCGTGGTTATATTGAAAGCCAAGGTCATTTGCGCTGGTTTATTACCACACATTATGGCGAACATTTAGCGACGTTCGTAAAAGCTGTATCGGCAAGTGCACCACACATTCCTGCGGCAGAAATGTTCTGGCGTTTGCATTTTACTCTAGGAACTATAGTGTTCACTATGGCTTCTGCAGATGCACTAAATGAAATTGCTGCAGCAGATTATGGCGAACACAACAATATTGAAGCCATTATACGTAAAGTTATCCCCTACATGGCAGCAGGTGTTGCTGTCCCAGTGTTAACAAACTAAGAAGGTATAAAATGAGTATCGTCATATTGCTAGTTATAGCGATCATTGTCCTCTTTGGCGTGCGTAATATCAGGATGCAATTTATCACGCGTCCAGTATTTTCGTTCTTCAAAAAAGTGTTGCCTCCTTTGTCGACTACCGAGAAAGAAGCAATGGAAGCGGGTGATGTTTGGTGGGAAGGTGAGTTATTCCGCGGAAAACCAAACTGGAATACCTTACATAGTTACGGTAAACCAACCTTAAGTGCAGATGAACAAGACTTTCTTGATAATCAAGTTAACACCGCATTAACCATGATTGACGATTTTGATATCGTCCATAACCGTAAAGATCTCCCGCCAGAGTTATGGCAATATTTTAAAGAACAAGGCTTCTTTGCATTAATCATTCCTAAAAAGTACGGTGGACGCGAGTTTTCAGCTTATGCAAACTCAACAATTGTAGCCAAAATTGCCACGCGTAGTGTCAGTGCAGCCGTGACTGTAATGGTACCTAACTCTTTAGGCCCTGGTGAGTTGTTGACACATTACGGTACTCAAGAGCAAAAAGAGCGTTGGTTACCTTCGCTTGCTGTTGGTAAAGACATTCCCTGTTTTGCGCTTACGGGCCCAGAAGCGGGCAGTGACGCTGGTGCAATACCCGATATCGGTGTTGTTTGCCTGCGCGAATTTGAAGGCGAAGAGACATTAGGCTTAAGCCTAACGTGGAACAAACGCTATATTACCTTAGCGCCAGTTGCTACTGTACTCGGTTTAGCGTTCCAAATGCGCGATCCAGATGGTTTACTCGGTGACGTTAAAAACATTGGCATAACGTGCGCGTTGATCCCAACTGACCATAAAGGTGTTGAGATTGGTCGTCGTCATAACCCATTAATGATGGCGTTTATGAACGGTACAACAAGTGGTGAAGATGTATTTATTCCATTAGATTGGATTATTGGTGGCCCACAGTTTGCCGGTAAAGGCTGGCGTATGCTGGTTGAATGCTTGTCTGCAGGACGTGGTATCTCATTACCTGCTCTGGCAACCGCTTCGGGCCATGTGTGTACCAAAACGACCACAGCCTACAGTTATGTTCGTCAGCAGTTTGGTATGCCTATTGGTCTGTTTGAAGGTGTACAAGAAGCGATGGCGCGTATTATCGCCAATACTTACCAGCTTGAAGCTGCACGTCGCTTAACCACGCAAGGTATCGACTTAAAAGTTAAACCTTCTGTGGTGACTGCAATTGCAAAATACCACATGACAGAGCTAGGCCGTGATGTGTTAGAAGATGCGATGGACATTCAGTCTGGTAAAGGTATCCAATTAGGACCAAAAAACTATTTAGGTCATGCTTATATGGCAACACCTATTTCAATTACCGTTGAAGGTGCAAACATCCTCACTCGTTCATTGATGATTTTTGGTCAAGGTGCAACCCGTTGTCATCCATATGTTTTGGCTGAAATGGAAGCCGCTGCAATGGAAGATGAAACTTCTGCATTAGATCGTTTCGATTCATTATTGCTCGGTCACATTGGTTATGCGATGGGTAATGCATTACGTTCATTTGGTAGTGCACTAACAGGCAGCCGTTTTGCCAGTGCACCAGTGAGTGGCCCAACGCAGCAGTATTATCGTGACATGACGCGTATCTCTTCGTCACTTGCCATTATGACTGATTTATCGATGTTAATTATGGGTGGGGATCTTAAGCGTAAAGAAATGATATCTGCACGTATGGGGGATGTACTAAGTCAGTTATATCTTGCATCTGCTACGTTAAAGCTGTTTGAAGATAACGGTCGTCAGCAAGATGATTTACCAGCCGTGCATTATGTGATGACTGAACGTTTACATTTAGCGGCTAAAGCGCTTAATGACGCGATTCGTAATTTCCCGAGTAAAATCGCTGCTGTATTACTACGAGTGTTGATTTTCCCATTAGGTAACCACTTCAATGCACCTAGTGATAAATATGCAGTTGATTTAGTCAAAGGTATGCTTAAGCCTGGACCTGCGCGTGACCGCATTACTTTCCTTTGTGGAGAGTTTGACGGTGACACTAGCGGTATTGCTGAAGTTGAAAGTGCGTTCTTAGCTAAATATGCAGCGAAAGATTTGTATAAGAAGCTTAAGAAAGCACAACGCAGCGGCCATATAAAATCTAAACTTCCTATGCTTGAGTTATTCGACCTGGCATTAGAAAAAGACATTATTACTGAAGCTGAACATAAACAGCTTGTTGAAGCAGACGTATTACGTCTAGCTGCTATCAACGTGAATGACTTTGAAGAACTATAAGCTCAGTTGATTACCTTGATGTAAATCTTTGATGCAAATTGGCCCTGACTCTGTCGGGGCTTTTTTTATCCATCACCTTATGGTCAGCCGAGTAAGCTGACGAATGATTAAGCGGATAAGCGGATAAGCGGATAAGCGGATAAGCGGATAAGCGGATAAGCGGATAAGCGGATAAGCGGATAAGCGGATAAGCAGGGTACTGTAACAGCTTTGAAGGTCATTTAATTTCGGTATATCGTTAGTGTTCAAAATAACCAATAAAAAAGCCAATCCGAAGATTGGCTTTATCGTTAACGAGATTATCACTGGATGTACATTAGTGAATGTTGCTCGTTATGTTCGGCTTATTTAAGCAACGATCAACACTTTACAGGTGTTAGTGCCACCGATGGTTTCCATCGCGTCACCTTTAGTCATCAGTACCATATCACCACTGACTAAATAACCTCTGTTCACCATGCAATTTAATGCTTCTTTAGCTAGCTCATCAGCAGGGTATGCCGTTGAGTCAAACTCAATTGGTTGTACACCACGGTACATTGCCATGCTGGCCAATGTCTTTTGATGACGAGATAATGCAAAAATAGGTAAACCAGAGCTGATGCGTGACATTAACTTAGCTGTCGCGCCAGATTCGGTTAACGAAATAATCGCTTTAACACCAGGTAAATGGTTAGCCGCATACATGGTAGAAAGCGCAATCGTTTCTTCAACAGAAGAGAAACGTTGATCCATGCGGTGCTTAGATACATTCACACTTGGGTGTAATTCTGCACCTAAACAAACGTTAGCCATAGCCAAAACAGTTTCTTCAGGGAAGTCACCAGCAGCGGTTTCTGCTGAAAGCATTACCGCATCAGTACCGTCTAACACAGCGTTAGCCACGTCCATGACTTCTGCACGAGTTGGCATTGGGCTAGTAATCATCGATTCCATCATCTGGGTAGCAGTGATCACCGCTTTGTTTAGTTGGCGAGAACGTTCAATTAAGCGTTTTTGTACGGCAACAAGTGCAGCGTCACCAATTTCAACACCCAAATCACCACGTGCTACCATCACTACGTCTGATGCACGGATAACATCATCCATCGCTTCATCGCTTTCAACTGCTTCAGCACGTTCAACTTTAGCAACGATTAGCGCTTTACTGCCTGCTTCAAGTGCTAATGCACGAGCTAAATCTAGATCAGCACCGGTACGTGGGAATGATACTGCTAAATAATCAACATCAATCATGGCTGCTGTTTTAATATCAGCCATGTCTTTTTCAGTAAGGGCAGGAGCTGTTAAACCGCCGCCTTTCTTATTGATGCCTTTGTTATTCGATAACGGGCCAGCTACAGTAACCGTGGTGAAGACTTTGTGGCCTTCAACACGGTCAACTCTTAACTGCACTCGACCATCATCAAGCATTAAGATATCGCCAATGACAACATCATTAGGCAATTCTTTGTAATCAATACCCACTTGAGTTTCGTCGCCTTCGCCTTTTGCTAAGTCAGCATCAAGAATGAAAGTATCGCCCAAGTTAAGTTTGATTTTCTTGTTATCTTTGAAAGTCGAAACACGAATTTTAGGACCTTGTAAATCACCTAAAATAGCAACGTGTTTGCCCAATTCTTTAGCAATTCTACGAGTATCCGTAGCACGCTTTAAATGATCTTCTGGTGAACCATGTGAGAAGTTAAGTCTGACAACGTTAGCACCTGCTGCGATAATTTTACGTAAATTGTCATCGCGGTCAGTTGCTGGCCCAAGTGTGGTAACGATTTTAGTTCTGCGGAACATAAGATACTCCGTTAAGGATAAGAAAGATTTTTTGTTAAATTGAATTTGGTTATTTAAAGTACTCAAACAATATTAGCACTTAAATGATGCAACTATATTAACAGACATTCTGACTAAATGTAGTAAAGTTACCAACAAAATGATCGTTTTTAATATGTAATTTATGTGACAGAACAGCGATTTTTACAATAAAAAAAACCAAACAGACTAATCCGTTTGGCCTCGTGAACAATATTTGATTGCTGTCGATGAAATTTTACGCGATCAAACATAACTGAATTGTGTAATTATTTATCAGTTATCTTGAAAGCTTCATGCAAAACTATCAATTTATAGAGTATAGGCTCTATCGTTACACAGCCTAAAGCGAACAATTTACTCAGTTTAATAATAATCCAGTAAGAGATGTTTATTTCACCGCCCATCAATTTAGATGGTCAAATCCTTGTTCACACGAGATTCTTTCAACACTTCCTTCACACGTTTTAAATTATCACGGAAACGAGGGCCTCTACGTAAGGTAAAGCCTGTTGCCAACACATCTATGGTAACCAATTGTGCTAAGCGCGATGCCATCGGTAAATACATGTCAGTGTCTTCAGGGACTTCCATCGTTACAGGCAGAGTGCACTCATAAGACAATGGTGAATTTCGGGCGGTAATGCCAATTACGGCAGCGCCATTTTCACGCGCAATACGGGCAATTTCAATCAGTGATTTAGTGCGACCTGTATGCGAAATCAATACGACCACGTCACCTTCATTACAGTTAATACAGCTCATACGCTGCATTAACACATCATCGAAACATATCACTGGTACATTAAAACGGAAGAACTTGTTTTGCGCATCGTGGGCTACAGATGCTGATGCGCCAAGGCCAAAAAACGAAATAGTCTTAGCTTGAGTGAGAATATCGACCGCTTTATTTATCGCTGATGTATCTAAACTTTGACGGGCAGTATCGAGCGATGCCATTGAAGATTCGAAGATTTTTGTCGTGTATGACTCTGGCGTGTCATCTTCTTCAACGTGGCGACTAACATAAGGTGTGCCGTTAGCAAGACTTTGAGCCAAATGTAACTTAAAATCAGGGAAACCCTTTGTGTCCAATCGACGACAAAATCGGTTAACCGTTGGTTCACTAACATCAGCCATCTTTGCTAATGTGGCAATACTTGAATGTATAGCTGTTTGCGGTGAGGCTAATATGACTTCGGCAACTTTACGTTCCGATTTACTAAATTGGGTAAGGCTTTTTTGAACCTTTTCAAGGGTATTCATAAGCAAGCATCCGCTAAAAAGTAGCTAAA
>NZ_PJAP01000167.1:0-1123 GCF_002836795.1 Shewanella sp. 11B5
AAGGGCCAACCCAATAGTGATGAATCCAGCAGCAACTAGAACTGGATTTATATCGGTCACATCACCGAGGCGATCTTGAATATCGGCTAAGTTAAGCGTGCCGGTCATCATGTAGATTAGACCTACACCAATTAGATAAAAGGTTGCGCCAATAGTGCCCATCATTAGATATTTGAAAACGGCTGGAAGAGCCCGACGGTCTGGACCTCCAGCTATTAATATGTAGCTGGCAAGAGATGAAATTTCCATGAAAACAAAAATATTGAAGGCATCTGCTGATACGACAATACCCACCAGTCCAGATAAAACCAAAAGCCAGGCCGCATAGAAAAGTGGTTGGCGTTCTAATTCTATTTGCTGATCAATACTTGGTTTGGCAGCGAGTAAGGCAGCAGTGCTGGCTCCCGTGATCACCAGCAAAACAATGGCACTAAACGTATCAACCGACAGTGCTATGCCATAAGGTGCCGGCCAGCCCCCCATCGCGTATTGGAGGGTTTGTCCGTCTAAAACAGCCAAAGTAAGCGCAACGGCGATAGAAAAACTAACTAGTGCAGAAGCAGTTGCTCCGGCCCAAGCTAAACCTCGCGGTTGTAGCATGACGATAAGTGGTGCCGACAACATCGGTATCACAACTTGCAAAGCAGGAAGGTGTGCTAATAAATCCATAGTAGTCAGTCGGCATCCAAAATTTCGTTTTCTTCGATCGTGCCATAACATTCTTTGATACGTACAACCATGGCCAGTCCCAATGCGAGGGTAGATACTCCCACAACGATGGCTGTTAGTATCAGTACCTGTGGTACTGGGTTTGAAAATATTTGATCTTCTACACCGCTTTGTATGATGGGGGCTGTCCCGCCTTCTACCTTGTCCATAGTAATATACATAAGGAATACAGCAGATTGAAATATGGATAATCCAATGAGTTTTTTTATCAAATTGGTTTTGCTAATCACGGCATACAGTCCCACCGTTAAAATGATAGCGAATACCCAATAATTGAAATAGCCCAGCAGTTCTAATAGTTTCATGACAATCTCTCTCGGGCAGCGAACGCATGGAAAATAGCCAGAAGTGCACCACATACCGCCATCCCAACGCCAGCCTCGATAATTAAAAT
>NZ_PJAP01000168.1:0-1123 GCF_002836795.1 Shewanella sp. 11B5
GCGATATCATCGCATGAGCACGCTGAGATTTTTATCATTTTCACAGTGACCAAAAGTATTTTTTGAACAACGGTTTCGCTAAATGCTTAGTGATTATTTCAATAGCTTTTATTGAGAGTAAAAAAGCCCTGAGACGATAATGGCTCAGGGCTTAGATTGTTTGTCATCTTAACTAGTAAGGTGTGTTAAATCAGTTTTGGTTTAGCGCTCAAATTCGGGTTTTGTTAAATACGAGCCATACGTTTGAGCAGTAACAACCACAATACAGGGAGCAGTAAGATATAGAAAAACAGCACTTTTGCACCGATATCACCGTAAAACAAGGTGTTGTTTACAAACCTCACAATACCCATAGGATCCCATGGCATGTAATGAATATTGCCGTGCAATAACATAGCACCTAAAATCACTATGGTGATGGCTATCCATTGTCTTGCTGCCTCGTAACTTTTGACTAGAAATGCAGGAATTAACGCGGCTAAGCCGATACCAATAAAGTTCTGCGCAAGGTGAGCCAGTAATGGATATTCACTGCTATTTAATCGCCACAATAAGTTGCCGGCAGCAGACTGGCCGATTGCCACTATGCTCAATGCATAATAGCCAATGCTAATGCACAGGCTGAGTATGACTAATTTGATGATATTCATTTATTTCCTTATCGTTTGAACATTCCATAAACGTTTTTTTAGAAACAGTGTACGGATTTTACCGTCAATAATGAGTAATGGCTATTTCTGTAATATTGCATTATATCGACTAAAGGCAGCATCGAGATCGGCAATTAAATCGTCGGCATCTTCAAGTCCAATGTGTAAGCGTATTAATGGTTTACTGCTGTCCCATTGGGTAGCAGTACGGATATTGTTAATACCGAATACCCCTAAGATTAAGCTTTCGAAACCGCCCCATGAAAAACCCATTTTAAAATGGTCCATGTTTTCAACAAAAGCTGTGACTGACGCTAAGTCGCCTTGCTTAAGTACAAATGAGAACAAACCGTTACCGCTGCTAAAATCGCGTTTAAAAAACTCGTGACCTGGGCAAGTATCAAATGCTGGATGACGGACATGATCCACTTCTGCACGAGTCACCAACCAATTCGCCACTTTTAAGGCATTTT
>NZ_PJAP01000169.1:0-1119 GCF_002836795.1 Shewanella sp. 11B5
TTGAAGGACCTTTATTATGTGCTCATATTGGACCAGGGAAAATTGCCTTTATTCTTGGTAGCCTTAACGAAACGGATCTTTATAGTGCCTTGCCTAAAATCAAACATATTTTAGATGAAGATTACAATTTACTAGGAGTTAAGTCTTCGCAATCATTTCTATTTGGTATTGCCCATTGCCCAGAACACGGAGATGCAAGCGGTAAAGTTGTCGCTCATGCTATCGAGGCGCTTAAATTAGCCAATACCCACGATGTATTTAGCTTATATGACCAAACCAATTCACAAAGCTTTTTAGAGAAATATGAAATATCGATGTTGCTCGATGAAGCACTACAACAAGGTGAGCTTACCGTTCATTATCAACCTAAAGTCACTGCATCAGGACAATGTATCGGCCTTGAAGCGTTGGCTCGATGGCACAGTCCCATTTTAGGTACTGTATCACCAGCGGTATTTATCCCTATTGCAGAAGAGTACCGAATGATCAGCCGTTTAACGGATTTGGTAGTACAAAAAGTTTGCTCGCAAATCAACCAATGGACCCAGCAAGGGCTTAACTGTGTACCGGTAGCGATTAATATCTCATTAATTGACTTCAGCCAAACTGACTTTATGTCTAAGTTAGTCAAGCATTTGGCAGACTTTACTGTCAGCCCGAAACAAATTGAGCTGGAGTTAACCGAAACTTCATTAGAAGCCAATCAAGCTCACTCGTTAATATTAATGAAAACCTTACAATCATGGGGATTCACTATCTCGGTGGATGATTTTGGCGTGGGTTATTCCAACATCGCGCGCTTAGCTGACTACCCTATCAATAAACTTAAGTTAGACCGTTCACTAATAAGCCAAGTTACCACTTCAGCTCGTCAGCAAAGCCTTGTCCGAGCCATTCATAACATGTGTGAAGAACTCAGTATAAAATGTGTTTCAGAAGGCGTAGAAACAGCTGAACAGGTAAAGATTATGGCTGATATGGGCTGTAAGGAATTTCAAGGGTTTTATTTTTCAAAACCCATTACGCCAAAGCAATTTTTTGCTCACGTCAGTCAAAAGGGACTGGTATTTGAGCATCAAGACACTTTAATAAAAGCTTAGCAATAAGTACAAAAATAAT
>NZ_PJAP01000170.1:0-1111 GCF_002836795.1 Shewanella sp. 11B5
CCAAAATAGTTTGGGCACGTTTTGCACCGTCGTTTATACCAGCAAAGGCGAGCATTTTAGCGATATGGTCGACATACGCTTTACGGATGTTAACGAAACGCTCGCTGTCTTCGAGGTAATACGAGCGATCGGGCAGACCTAAACCACCAGCACCAATAGTCATTTCATATTGATCTGGATCTAGGCGATTAAACCACATACCACCCCAAATAGGTGATGATGCACCAGTAAGCCATGCTTCACCGAATACTTTGGTTAAATCTTGTGTTGAGCTAATCGCAGCAATTTGATCTAAGGTGCCTTTAATTGGCGTGATACCCAACTTATTAATGGTGTCGGTATCCATATAGGCATGATAAAAATCAGCAATTAATTGTTCTTCGGCAGTTAAGTCGCTGCGGCTGGCAATATCGTCGATAATGGCTTTCACTTGATTTTCACTGCGCTCAGCTAAAGCATTAAATGCGCCATAACGAGTTTTGTCGGCAGGCATGACAAAGTTGTCGTACCAAGTGCCACTTGAATACATAAAAAAGTCATCACCAGGCTTAACGGCTTCATTACGTGCAGCTAAATCCACCCCAAAAGTACCTAACTCTGCTTTAGCGGGGGCTGGTGAGGTCACGGTTGCAAGTTTAGTGTTATTTGTATCAGATACGCCGCAACCACTTAATAGTGCTGTGGTTAATCCAATCGCAATTAAGGATTTATTCATTGTTATCGTGTTCCTTGGTCTATTTTTACAGAATTATTTGCCTAGCCATATTGAAAGACTGACAAAAAATGTCAATGTTCGAATTGTTAGCAAATTTAACCAATGCTGAGTTAAGCAATGAAATGAGCTGCAGAATATGCGCTGGTTTGATTTTATTTAGATGTATTGTTTATTTGAGAGGCACAGATAAGGGCAGTTGATTATCATCAGCATAATTAACCAAAACGTGGAATAAAAGTGAGTTTGGCTTTGTAATATTAACGCTGCCAGTGTTTAAGCAACCTAACCATTTTTGTTTGTTACTTTTCTTGTTTCTTTCTTCTTTATTTATCTTTCTCTTATACTCATCTCCTTTCCCACTTTTCTTTCTTTTTTCTCTTTTTCCTTCTTCTTCTT
>NZ_PJAP01000171.1:0-1110 GCF_002836795.1 Shewanella sp. 11B5
TTACCTGAGTGCTCATCCCCAAAGCACAGTATACGAATAGAGAACTTAATTTTGCTTTATGTTGCATGACTATTTCCTTCTTCTTTTAATGGCTATATTGCCAATGAATTGTTGTAATAATTTTTATTTATTCTTTCCTTTTCTATCCACACGTATTAGTAAGAAAAAGGGTAGAATTTCCAATAGTTTTTAATTTGTGCCCAACGATGGGCCATACCTTCTGGCTCAAAAATGAGGAATAAGATGATGACTAAACCTATTGCCATTTCTTTGATGTAAGCCAAACCATCAACCACGGCAGGAATATTGCCCCAGTCAGTCATTTTCATTAGGCCAACACCGCTTTCTAGCACTTCTGGCAAAAACACCATAAACACAACGCCCATTAACGTGCCTTTAATAGAACCCAAGCCACCAATAATGATCATCGCTAGAAATTGAATTGACATAAATAAGGTAAAACCTTCAGCAGACACATAGCCCAAGTAATGCGCATATAACGCACCACCAATACCGGCATAAAATGAAGAAACACCAAACGATAACAAGCGATATTTATTGAGTTTAATACCCATAATTTCTGCAGAAAGGTAATGATCTCTTACGGCAATAAACGCGCGCCCTTCTCGGCTACGCATTAAATTACAACCCCAGATATACATGAAAACTAAAGCAAATAATGCCACATAAAAAAAGCTTTCATCGGTATCAAAGACAAAGCCGAACAAACTAATAGGGTCTGCAGAAGAACCCGATGAACCACCTGAGAACCAGTCGGCACGTGCAAAAAAGTCTTCCAAAATAAATTGTGCTGCGAGTGTTGCTATTGCTAAATACAAACCTTTAATACGAGAAGCAGGTAAACCAAATATCATGCCCACCCCCATAGTTAAAAAACCGGCCAGTGGAATACAAAGCAATACCGGTATACCAAATGAAGTATTCAGCCAAGCGGATGCAAACGCACCAAAGCCAAAAAAAGCACCATGACCTAAGGATATTTGTCCGGTGTAACCAACGAGAATGTTTAACCCTAAAGCAGCTATGCCCAAATACGATATTTGAATAAATAGCGTCAAGTAGTAAGCGTCAACAACAAAAGGCGCAAGA
>NZ_PJAP01000172.1:0-1110 GCF_002836795.1 Shewanella sp. 11B5
TGCTAATAATATCAGCATCAGAAATGACCTTATTCACTTCTACACTATGTCTGGTCTCTCGGTCTCGTTGAGTTGAAGGATGGCCTTCATCGCATCCTGCAACATGATATCGAGAGCCAAAACACGCCGTTTTACCGTCTGAGCTTCTCTTACGATAGTAAGCCTTTCCTTCGCACTCTGGGCATTGTAAAAACTGCCTAAATTTTTCAATTTCAGTTTCAGGTAACGCCTGAAATTTCAAAATTGAAAAAGTGTGCCTTTGCCCACCATAAGTACAAACAGCATCAATCATTTAATACCCACATCATCTATAAAAACGGACCTTTAACATTCGCGATAAAGGAACCTTTAAGCCCAACAGAACAATATCAAGTTATTAATAGGAATACTATTTTACAATAGTCACATTGGCCATTCCATTGGCAGATATTAGAAAATTGAACTTAACAGACTAGAATCAGCCCATGAATTTGGCTGTTAATTGATTGTGGTTTGATCAGCGCGACTATCCATAATAGACATAATTCATATTGGAGTGAATCCACCAGCGACTGACAATATGATTTGATCACTTTGTAGACCATTGGGTTATAAGGGATTAGAGCCTAAGTCCAAAACTCACCATTGGCACTATTTGTAGTCGTTAAGAAAAGTAAGATGCCATAGTGTGTTGTATTTACGGTTTACTCGAATGTTTTGCCGGATCATTGTATTGCCACAAAACGTTAATTATTTTCCACTCATTATTTTCATTTTTATATAGATGCATGTAATCAATCCAATCATCGACGATTAATTTTACCGATGCAACTTTATTATCAATATCCAAAATATTGATATCAACTTTAGGAGATGACGGGAATTTATTACCCTCTTTATTATAGTTTTCAGCCACCCACACCATAGTGTCAAAATCAGTTTCCATTATAATTTCAGAGCCATCTTTAGATTGCCAATAAGTTCTTTTAGCTAACTTCTTATCAACGCCTCTTCTCATCAACTCAGGCTCGACGTTGTGTTGCGATTCTATATAGTCGAGCACCGCTCTTGTTACATTTTGACTATCAACATTTGTATCGGCTGTTACCGTACAAGAAAAAAATACTAATA
>NZ_PJAP01000173.1:0-1109 GCF_002836795.1 Shewanella sp. 11B5
CAAAACCCAACATTAGCCTTTGGTATTTATGGTGTGGTTGAGCGTTCGTTAATTCCAGCTGGTTTACACCATGTATGGAATGTGCCTTTTTTCTTCGAAGCGGGTAATTGTGTTGACAGTTTAGGTAAACCTGCAACAGGTGTATTGACGTGTTATTTGCAAGCGGACGATGCGAGTCGAGCTGCTGGTAATGGCTTCGGTCAACTTGCAGGAGGCTATTTGTTTAAAATGTTTGGTTTACCTGCCGCTGCAATGGCGATTTGGCATACTGCGCGTCCAGAAAATCGTGTCATGGTCGGTAGTATCATGATTTCGGCAGCGTTAACTGCATTCTTAACCGGAATTACTGAACCTATCGAGTTTGCATTTTTATTTGCTGCACCTTTACTTTATGTTGTACACGCGCTGATGGCTGGTTTTGCTTATGTGCTTGTCAATATGCTGGGTGTGGTTCATGGAACCTCTTTCTCTCATGGCTTAATCGATTTTCTTGTTCTTTCGGGGAATTCGCAAAAAATCTGGCTACTGGTAGTGCTAGGTCTCATTTATGCGGCGTTGTATTACGTAGTGTTCAGATTCTTAATTTTGAAGTTCGACTTGAAAACGCCAGGGCGGATGGATGTCGAATTAGAGATCGTTTCATCAGAAGGGACAGAAAGAGCGCGTAACTTTATCGAAGCCTTCGGCGGACCAGAGAATCTGGTCAATGTGGATTCTTGTATTACCCGCTTACGGATGGATGTGCACGATACCAGTAAAGTGGATCAGGCTAGATTGAAGCAGTTAGGCGCCAGTGGCGTATTGATTTCGGGGAATGCAGTACAAGCCATTGTGGGGACTATCGCCGAAGTGTCACGTACCGAAATTGATGAAATGCTCGCGTCGGGTGGTTATCTTGCAGCTACTCCCGCGCCAGTGATAGCAACGGCAACGGTTAGCATTTCAGCAAAAGACCGCGAGCAAGCTCAAGCCATCCTGCCACTATTGGGTGACGTGAGTTCATGTCGTGCTATTGCTGATAATCGTTTACGCTTAGAAGTGAAAGATGCCAGTCTATTAGACAGTACCGCCCTTCAAGCCCATGGCATTGAAGCTATGTTGGTTTTAAA
>NZ_PJAP01000174.1:0-1104 GCF_002836795.1 Shewanella sp. 11B5
CTTAAGATGAAGGCCTCTGCAGCAATGCAGAGGCCTTTTTCGTATCAGAAAATACGAAAAGATTAAAGATAGAGTGGTATTTCTTGACTAACCATAGTCTTCACGACATGTGGGCATGCATGCTCTTCGTCGCTTAGCTGATTAGGCTGTCAATAAACTGCAGGTGGCCTGTCACGCATGGGTACGCGGGTTCACTCTTGCGCTCCGCCAACTTAAGATGAAGGCCTTTGCTGTAATGCAAAGGCCTTTTTCGTATCAGAAAATACGAAAAGATTAAAGGCGAGTGGTCTTTCTTGACTAACCATGGCCTTCACGACATTTGGGCATATATGCTCTTCGTCGCTTGGTTGATTAGGCTGTCAATAAACTGCAGGCGGCCTGTCACGCCGGCGAACGCGGGCTCACTCTGATGATAATCAGCACCAGCTCCGCGAATGACATCGAAGCCTAGTCTCTCGACGAGGATTTTTGTATCTGAAATTTATGATATTTCCCTATATAGACAGCAGTGGCAGTGCGTAAACCGAACTATGTTGTTGATATGGGTGAGTAGTCATCTCAGTTCTGGACTCTTTATAAATCAAATGTGCTTGGTCATGCCAAATACAGAGGATCACATTTGAAAATTTGTTTTTGAAATATTCATTTGATAGCAGCTTTGTCCCTCATAGATGTTTACTTATTTCTGTTTTATTAGTGTTTAATCACTTCAATTTAGTTATCTCAAGCGTTATACAGCTTTTATGCAGCTGTTTCCAAATGCATAACTATCGTTTTATTGAGCATGCCTATATTATTTGTAAGCCTTATGTATTGCTGATAACTCGTACAAAGATCATTAGCTAAACGATCTAATTTAGTTATTTTGAGATGTTACTGTTGAGTTGTTGTAATTCATTCAGCTACTTATTAGTTAATTTTCTATAAATACGATCTATTTTCTTGCCATTCACATATTGGTCCCCTAACTTAAGTGCCAATAGCATGGGATAAGGAATAACAATGAAGTTAGAAATGATTTGTACTGGTGAAGAGGTACTATCTGGTCAGATAGTGGATACCAATGCTGCTTGGGTTGCTAATACCTTGATGGAATTAGGCATT
>NZ_PJAP01000175.1:0-1102 GCF_002836795.1 Shewanella sp. 11B5
GCAGAGTGTTAGTTAAGTTAGATTAAAAGTTTATCGAGTTTGTGTGCTATTTATTATGGGTGTGGATTGTTTAGATAATAAGTAGTTTGCTTGCCTGAGCCGAGGGTTCATTGTTTATAGCTGTAGCTAGTTTGTATGGAATATTAATTGGTAACTATTTAAGCAGAGGAAAAGAGTTGAATGTTACGCTTGCTCGGTATTAGTACTACAGATAACGAATAAGATATTAATTGTTATCTGCAGTTATTGCCATGCAGGTTACTTTTATCTGCATGGCATGAGTTTGTTAGTAATCGCTTAGACGTTCTACGATAAAGTCGACAAAACCTGTTCGGTTAATATTAAACAATACTTTTGCATTATGTGGTTTACCGGTTAATTGATAACGATCAACTACAGTCATTCCCTGTGTATATTCACCTTTAGTTTCAACGCCCACCCAACAATCAACTGCAGTAAACAGTGATGGATTAAGTAACCATGCAATGGTGCAAGGATCATGTAGTGGTGCACCAGTGAACCCCCATTTAGGGTCGCGGTGATAAATCATAAAGAAGTCGAGTAGTTCAGCAACACATTGCGCGATAGGATTATTAATGGCTCTAATTCTTTCGATATCCTCATCCATTATCTGAGCTTCGTGAGTGACATCTAGTCCACACATTACTATTGGTAAGCCTGATTTGAATACCATATCAGCGGCTTCTGGGTCGACAAAAATATTAAATTCAGCAGCTGGTGTCCAGTTACCTACTCCTGCCGCTCCGCCCATCAGTACGATGCTATCTATGTTTGAATGTAACTCAGGATGAGCAGCTAGAAAAAGTGCAATATTAGTTAACGGTCCCGTTGGAACAAGTGTAACGGGCTGCCTACTGTTACGCACTTTATCGGCCATCAGTTCAATAGCCGTTTGCTCTACAGGTGCAAAGGCTGGATCGGGTAATTTTGGTCCATCCAGACCACTCTCGCCGTGTACATTGTCTGCAATGATCAGTTCACGAGCTAAAGGCTTAGGGGCGCCACTTGCAACGGGTATATCATGACGTCCCAATAGTGTTAGTACACGTAAAGCATTGTTTAACGTTTTGTCTGGTGTTTG
>NZ_PJAP01000176.1:0-1100 GCF_002836795.1 Shewanella sp. 11B5
CGACTTTATATTCAAAAGCTCGAGGTCGTAAGTCTTGCTCGATCACCATACCTTTTACAGAACTGTCTTCTTGCTGATAAATCAGTAAAGACTTCACTTCATCTTGGTTAAACGTTACCAACAAGTTATCGAACAACTTAGCTTTACTTGTCGCATCTTTAGTGGTGATACCATAATCATTAAACGATGTTGATTGGTAAGCCGTTACTGTGAAGGGTGAAATCCCATACAAGTACTGTGTTTCTTGCTTGCTGGCCACATCAACATCAATGCTTTGAGTTTCTAAACCATTAAACACCCGGTAATCAGCTGTTGCCTCTAACGCGGCGTAAGTGACTGGAGTTGTGGTTGAGTCAATACTGTCGATAGTGACGTTAATATCACCCGCACCAAAGCTATTACGAATAATCAATTTATAAGCAGTTTCGGAGGTTAAACTCATGCTACCTGTCGTGTAGAGCACATTTTTTGTACCTGTTTCGGTAAGATAGACAATATAATCATCTGTATCGAATATCTGTTCGCTCGTGTAACTACTGTATGGCACATTACCCAGCATCACCGCTTCGTCAATGGTTTGGGTATCGAGTGAAATATAGGTATCAAACGCACCTTCATCAGTGGCTACGTTAGCCACCAACACTTCCATTTTGCTGTAGTCATTATCATCGTCGGCATTCAACTCGTCCATTTCATCACGTGAATAGTTAATATCCAGTAGTTCGGGATCATGATAGTCACCATACAAAACATACAAATGGTTCGAGTCGCTCGCTAAATCAACGGTGTCGCTGTAAACGGTTACCGTTTCACTATCTTCATCTTGACCATAAATCTCCAGCTCTGTACTCCCCGTACTATAAGCATAGCGCGGCATTGCATCAGCAAAATCAACCGCTGTATATGAATAGTCATCCAGCACTAACGAAGTTGATGTGCTATTCGGTGATGCATTATAAAACTGCACATAAGCGACATCATCACTGCTTTCTTCACTGTCTGAGCCACACCCTAGTAACAAGGCTCCCATTGCAGACACCATCATCAATCGACTTATTTTTTTGTTAAACATATTTACTCCATTAACCATCTAGTTACAT
>NZ_PJAP01000382.1:0-7773 GCF_002836795.1 Shewanella sp. 11B5
ATATTGGCTACCATCTCTTTGAACGAATTGGTGCCATCTTTTAGTTGGATAAGTTTGACAACTACTTATTGCCCAGCCTGATGCTTCTGCCAATTCAGTCATTGTGAAAGCTTCTCCAGCTTTCTCCTTAGCTAGCATAAATTCAAATGCTAGCTCTACTCTTTGATTCCGATTCAACGCAATACTCCATGAGTTATTTTACAGCAGATTAATTAATTTCATCCTACAGTTGCTATCTCTTTGGTGTAAAGCAATTAAATCTATTCATGCTACCACTACATTGAGGCCGTTGAAGAAAATGACGTGAGCTGGCCAAGGATGGCCAGCTAGCTTTCGAGGGGAAGGGACGCCCCATCGGAAGCGTTAGCATTTTCGAATAAGGCCGAAGCCGGTTACAAACGAAGTTAAAAGCTGGATCAATTTCCGTCGCGACCTTTTCGCTGTTTGAAAATGTTGCCGGAACGGCAGGGGTGATCCAAGAGGGGGATTGCTGTTGATCTCCCTTTTGGCCCGTGCAGGGTGGAACCTTGCGATCTTAATTCAAACGAAGTTTGAAAAAGCTGATGTGGCCGCAGGCCATAAATCAAAGATAATAAAAACAAACAAGAGTTACTGAGATAGCAGCAAAAATTGACCACGTCACCACCTAGATGATCACATGGCCAAAAAGCTGAATAAACAAATTAAGCTTGGGTAAACAACTGATACAACTTATCTTTTAACACCAACCGGTCAAGCTTTGCTTGCTCAATAAACTCATCACTTGTCGGAGTATTGCGTAACTCCAGCTTACGAATTTGAGTATCTAATTTATGATACCGTTTCGCATCTTCAGCAAACTCAGTATCGTTGGCGGTTAACAATGAAATCTTGTCTTGATACTCAGGGAAATCAACTAATAACGCATGGCTTTCACCTAACATACTTCTCTCCTTTTCATGTCAATGTCTAATAATGTTAGACCATATTTACACCTTATCGTCAAACTTACCCTCGTACTTTCAAATACCCAGCACATAAAAACTGCAACAGCTTAACCTCCATAACTGTTAGGATATGCTTATATTCGTACTTGAATGCCGCTATTAACTTAATGAGTAATCAATGAAAAAACTTCTTAATGGCTTAATCATTAGCCTGCTCGTCACTGCATGTTCAGATCCTGCTACACCGGAAAATAATTCAAACTCAGCAACAGCAAGTGAGGCAGCCACTAAGCTCAGTCTTAAACAACAAGTCGCATCAATCACTAAAGACTATTTTGTACTCAGACCCGAAGTTGCCACTTACTACGGCGTGAGTGATGCCAGTATCAACGCCAATGTGATGTCTAAACTCACCGACTACAGCCCATCTGGTGAAACCCACCGTCGCAAAGGACTTAAATCAATACTGAGCCAACTCAACGACATTGATGAAGCAAGCTTAACCCCCTCAGAAACAATCAGCTTAAACGCGATAAAGTCTGAAGTAAAAGGCGCTCTATTACCAGCTCAAGTGGTTAATTATGGCAACGTGTTAGGCGAGTATGGCGTATGGTTTTTACCCTATGCCGTTAACCACTTATCTGGTTTGCAAATTGAATTCCCCGGTTACATGGAAGACAAGTTTGCCGTAACTAATACCGCCGAAGCCGAGGCTTATTTAACTCGCTTAAGCATGTACCCTGCCGCTATGGGCACATTGGTCGATAAACTCAATCACGATGTATCGATGGGCGTCATTCCACCAGACTTTGTCATTGATAACACCCTACGCGGGTTACAAGCTCAAATCAGTGGCCCAGCAAACAGCCATCCTTTAGTAACCAGCTTTAACGCTAAACTTAACGCAGCAAAAGTGGCCGATAGCGATACGTTGGTAAAGTCTGCGGCCGAGTTAGTTAACACTAAATACTATGCCGCCACCCGCCAACTGATTGCCGCGTTAGAAGCCGTGCGCCCAAAAGCAACTCATGAAGCTGGCATTGGTCGTTTACCTCAAGGGGCGAAGTTATATCAAACGCTTATCCAGCATTTAGGCAATTCGACCAAAACTGCCGATGAAATTCATCAACTCGGGTTAGCTGAAGTAGCCCGGATTACTGCCGAAATGGACGGGCTACTCAAAGAAGTCGGTTATGTTGATGGCACCGTCGGTGAGCGTATGCAGGTGTTACTCAACGACCCACAATATCTTTACCCGAATACCCCAGAAGGCAAGCAACAGCTAATGGCCGATATTGATGCCGACTTAGCCTTGGTTGATGCAAAATTACCAGACTGGTTTGGTCGCTTGCCTAATCAAGAAGTGGCTATTGAAGCGGTACCAGACAGCCGTGCGGCTTCTACTAGTGGCGCATTTTATGATGCGCCATCACAAGACGGTTCACGCAAAGGCACTTTCTGGATCAGCTTGTATGACACAGCATCACTGCCATCTTATTCATTACAGACCTTGACCTACCACGAGACTAATCCAGGTCATCATTTACAAACCATTATTGGCTTGTCTGATGAATTACCGCTGCTAAGTACAGTGTTTTATTCCAATGCGGCTGGCGAAGGTTGGGCTTTATATGCCGAACGTTTAGCTGCCGAAATGGGCATTTATGCTAATGACCCTATCGACAACATTGGCCGTTTGCAGTCAGAGTTACATCGTGCGGTTCGCCTGGTGGTTGATACCGGTATGCACGCCAAAGGCTGGAGCCGTGAACAAGCCATTGATTACGCGGTGGCAACTGAAGGGATTCATTTGTCGGAAGCCACCGGCGAAATTGAGCGCTATACCGTTTGGCCAGGCCAAGCACTTGGCTATAAGTTGGGTGAGCTGAAAATTATTGAACTACGTACCAAAGCCAAGCAAGTCTTAGGTGACAAGTTTGATATTAAAGTATTCCACGACCGCTTATTAGAAAATGGCGCATTGCCATTAGATTTAATGGAGCAAAAAATTAATCAGTGGTTAGCCAGCGAAACGGCTGCGTAATCAACTTTAATTCGGAATACTAAACCTCAGCTCAGAATAATATTGTTTGAGCAGGTTACACAATAAAGCCACAGGGCGAATACTCGTGTTGTGGCTTTATTGTCATTTATCGTTTTGCAGCTTGGTTTAACTTAGATCAGTTTTATTTAGCTTGGTTTTGAAACGCGGCTAATTGCTTAGTGTATTTGTTTTGATAAAACGGATGGTCGGTACTCGCTAACGCTTGTTGTTCCGCTTCGATAGCCTGAGTCATTTTACCTGTTGCTGCATAAACACTGGCTAACTCATGGTAGGCCGAATGCGCTTTAGGATAGGCTTTCAGCGTATCTTGGTAAACCCCAATCGCTTGCTGTGGTGCTGCTTTAACTAAGCTATTACCTAAGGCTAACAGCGAATCAATTGCTGGCACATCAAAGCCATAAACCTCATCAGACAGTCGCTTATAATAGGCTAGAATCGCTTTAGATCCTTGTTGCGATACTTCTGAATCCGCCGCTAGAACAGTATGAACATCGTTAAATATCTTCTCGATGCCTAATGCCGTCGCCAAGATAGGCTGAGTCATATAATAGCTGCCGTCAAAACGCTTTATTTGATAGTTCAATTTAGCATTGGCATTGGTTTGAATAATATCTTCAAGCCTAGCAAACGAATCCAGCTGCCTTTGTTCAAAGTCGCTATCACTGGTACTCACAAATAGAAATCTTGGTTTGCCGTCCATTTTTTTGAGATTTTTAGGCGCATCATTTAGCACATAAGCAAAGTCTGTTGATAATACTGGGCTGGCAGCAATATAAGCATTAAATAAACTAGGACGATTAATTAAGCTGTATAGCACTAAACCTGCATTGCCAGTAAAGCCGTTAAAAATACGAAAGCCATTGGTGCGATAGCGTTTATCAATTGCAGGCAGTAAATCTTGCTCAAAAAAGTCCAATAGCGCTTGATCGCCTTGCTGCTCTATCGCACGCTTTTTTAGTTCCCCCAAGCCTTGATGTCCATCGGGAGCAGTAACAATAATGGTTTCTAACCACGGCCAGCCACCATTATGGCTCATCCAGTCGTGCATACCTGTTAAATACAAATGACTGCGCGGATGTAAGTCAAATAACACCACATAACGCTTATCAGTTTGCTTGGTATAACTGTTTGGTAAGGTCACCAAAAAATCGGCTTGCTCGCCAAATAGAGCAGACTTTACACTCAGGGTTTCGGTCGTTGACGGCAACATTTCAGTAGCAAACACCACACTAACGTGAAAAAAGCTCAGTAATAATGCGCATATAGACAGACTTTTAGCCCATAAGCTCGGCCATTTGATATAACGTTTTTTCCCTATTGTAAGCATGGTACCTTCCTGGTGAAACGTGACAATTAAGTTAACCCGAAGCTACCAGACCACATCACACAAGGCAATTTAGTAATATCTAAACTTAGCTCACATCTAGCATTCAAAGTCATCTAACGAGGATGCAATATCACGAATAGCACTAGCCTTAATCGCCAATAAAGCTTAGGATCATCATTACGTTAATTTATTGTTTTGGAGTAACAAATCTTATGAGTATTAGAGCTATTATCGTTGATACCGCCGGTACCACTACCGATCTTAACTTTATTCAGGATGTGTTATTTCCTTACTCAAGAAAAGCGATGGCTGAATTTCTTGAGCAAAACCAGCATAACGTTGTGGTTGATTACTGCATCAGCGATGTTAAAGATATTGCCTTAGAACCAGATGCGACACTCGAACGAGTCACTGAGATTTTACAGCAATGGATCGATGAAGACCGTAAACTAACACCACTTAAAACCCTACAAGGATTAATCTGGAAACAAGGTTATAACCGCGTAGAGTTTACTGGCCACATTTACCCTGACTTTATTGATAGCATTGAGCGCATTAAAGAAAAAGGCATTCGTATTTACAGCTTCTCTTCTGGCTCTGTCGAAGCGCAAAAGCTGTTATTTAGCCACACCGAAGCAGGCGATTTAACCGGTTCGTTCAATGGTCACTTTGATACCCGCACGGGCAATAAGTTAGACAAACAAGCCTACTGCAATATTTGCAACACCATTAGCTTGAAACCAAAGCAGATTTTATTTGTGTCAGATGTCGCAGAAGAGCTCAAAGCTGCTGAAGCCGCCGGCATGACAACTTGCCAAATGATCCGCTTTGCTGACCAACGCCAAGCTAAGTGCAAAAAAATAAGCAGCTTTAGTGAGTTAGTGTTCGATTAATACTGACTGATTAGGTATAAAAAAACGACCGTCTAGGTCGTTTTTTTATGCCTGCAAAGTGCCTGTTAACTGGGAAATGCAGGTGAAATACATTTTTTCACTTCAAAATGATAACCATATTCCGCATTGATATCGGGTGTTATTTCAAGGATCTCATAATCATTAAGCTCGACCACATGCGACAACGGTAGTTTTTGACAGCGGGATTTGGCATTCGCCTCCAACTGAAACGCAAACAACGCAATTGCTTTACGCACACTGGTAAAATACTGGCTACGCAAATGACTGTAAGGCTGTTTGGCGATTTCATCAATGGCGTCCAGTTCTTGCTCGCGTTCAACTTGTTTCGCTGTTTTGGGTTCAGACTTGGGTGGTTCTTTCTTAGCAGGGTCTGTTTTGACAATGATCGACAAGCCATCATCAGCAAGTATTTCCTCTTCGGTTTCAGCTTCAACTAATTGCACTACTTGCGGATCATCCAACGCTTTTTCAACCTGACCATAAAGGTCCATCAGCATGGCAAGATGATACAACACCACTGCAGCAAGAATAACTCGCACCCAAAAGGTTGTACGATGAAAATGCACATGATTAATCAAGCGAAAGTTGGTCACACCAAAGGGGCGGAGTATAAAAGACACACCAAACATTAGCGGAAAAATAAGCTGTAGTAATAACAGCACAATACAGCTCATCACCACACTCCATGCCGGAATGTAGAGCAAAATGGCGAAGTTATGGGTGTAATTAAAGCTACTGGCTGCGACGCCAACCACATCGTTAACCACTGAACTTGAACTAGCCAGGGCAAAATTGGCCACTATCGCATAAAACAATAACAACACCGCTTTGCCAGCCAAGCTGTGCCACATACGTTCAAATAAATGCCAGAACTCAATCGACATCGCCATCACACTGATAATGGCCACCCACGCTACCGAGTCAGTAGCAAACAGTAAGACTATCGCCACCAGATACAATTTTTGCGGCAAACTCAGTTTGGTTTGTAATTCAGTAAATCGGCTGCAAAACACCGTCCAGCACGACGATATCCATAAATTCGATGTTGTTAAAAAAGTCTCTTTTCGCAAGGTAAAAATCCTTATAAGTTCACTGGATATACTCACAGTAATAGCCACTGTCCCTTGTTGTTCATCGTCCGGACTGTTAAATTAACAGTTGAAATTTAAACAAGCGTTTAATTTATTAATTCATAACGAGAACCGCCATGAATGACTTTTTAGCTCAACATTCTATCAGCACAGACATTCAAGTAGCATGGGGTGAAATGGATGCACTACAACATGTTAATAATTCGGTGTATTTTAAGTATTTTGAAACCGCTCGTCTCGATTTCTTTAACCAAATTAACCTACTCGACGATCTAAAAACAACGGGTGTCGGCCCAGTGCTAAGTGAAACAAATGCCCGCTTTAAGCGCCCAGTAACCTTTCCGGACTCAATTGTTGTAGGGGTAAAGATCAGCGATATCAATGAAGACCGCTTTGTGATGCATTACACCGTGTTCAGTAAAGCACAGCAAGCAGTGACGACTATCGGCTGGGCAAAAGTGGTGATGTTTAACTTTAAAACCGGCAAAAAAGCCAAACTCACTCCAGAATTACTCAGCGCCTTGTTGGAACATGAGTAACAGTATGAGTCATAACATCAATAGCCACATCAACAAGCGGCCTTACAAGTAATAGGACAACACACTATGAGCAATCAAAACGCAGTAACCGTGCAACACCAAGCTAGCCAACATCGTTTTGTGGTTATCACTCAAGGTGTTGAGGCGGTACTTGAATATCACTTAGATGGTCAAAATATTGATTTTAGTCGCACCTTTGTACCACCCGCTTTACGCGGCCAAGGAATTGCCGAAAAATTGGTTCGTACTGGACTGGCTTGGGCGAAAGCAGAAAAACTTAACATCAGCGCCAGTTGCAGCTACGTAGACAAGTTTTTACGTTAACACCTTCTTTTGTGTTAGTCCTAAGCTGCACCGGTTAATGTAGCCAATTGCTGACGTACAAGCTCAGCAAGTGGCTCGCTTTTTTCAGTTTGGTAATTGTAATGCACCATAGTGGTGGTCGCTTCAGCGGTTTTTTTACCGTGCTGCCAACAGCTTTGTAATATATCAAAGCTGCTATTGCCTAAACGACTAATGTGCGTTTTAACGATAACTTCTTCGCCATAATACGTTGGCGCGGTAAAGGCGATAGTAAAACCAGCAATGATCATGTTCCACTTGGTTAAATCTTGCCCTGGATTTACAATTTCAAAAATTGGCTCACGAGCCGCTTCAAACCACACTGGGATAACCGTGTTATTAATGTGGCCTAACGCATCGGTTTCACAAAAGCGCGGTTTGAGGGTCATGCTAAATTGAGTATCTGTCACAAAGAATCCTTTATTATTATTTTGAGTCCATTGACGTTTTGCTCGATGAACAAATGTCATTAGCCCATTCTAACGACACATCTCACTCGAGGTCATCAAAAAAGTCTTTATTGCGAAGGAATTATGGGGGGGTATGTTAGGGGAGAAAACAGTAATCAT
>NZ_PJAP01000177.1:0-1100 GCF_002836795.1 Shewanella sp. 11B5
GGTGCAAGCGCTTCCACAGGTTCGAATTATTGCCACCGGTGGGACCATTGCTGGAGTGGGCCAATCGGCTACTGAGTCAAATTATCAGTCTGGAGAGGTCGGGGTTAATAGCTTAATAGCAGCTGTGCCGGAGATAAAGTTGCTTGCCGAAATTCAAGGTGAACAACTCGTTAAAATTGGTTCGCAAGATATGAACGATAAAGTTTGGTTAGACTTAGCCAAACGGATTAATATTTTACTGGCTGATAAAAATGTCGATGGAATTGTGATTACCCATGGCACTGATACTTTAGAAGAAACTGCTTACTTTTTGAATCTAACTGTCAAGAGCGATAAGCCTGTAGTGCTGGTTGGTGCAATGCGTCCATCCACTGCTATGAGTGCCGATGGACCTATGAATCTGTATAATGCAGTCGCCATTGCCGCTAATCTAGAGTCTAAAGGCAGAGGTGTTTTAGTCGTGATGAACGATACAGTACTTAACGCCCGCGATGTAACGAAGACTAATACTACTGGAGTACACACCTTTGCCGCGCCTAATTTTGGCCCGCTTGGTATTATTCATAACAGTAAGGTTGAGTATATGGGCAGAACGGAACGTCAACATACGACTCAAACCCCTTTTGATATCAGCAAGCTCGATATTTTACCAAAGGTAGGTATTGTTTATAACTACGCTAATGCTAGTGATTTACCTGCTAAAGCTATGGTTGAAGCGGAGTTTGACGGCATTATTAGTGCGGGTGTAGGTAACGGCAACATTTATCACTCTGTATTCGATACACTCATTAAGGCGAGCAAAAAAGGCATATTGGTTGTCCGCTCTAGCCGTGTACCGACCGGTGCCACTACTCTAGATGCTGAAATAGATGATGCCAAATACGGCTTTGTTGCTGCTGGTAATCTTAATCCACAAAAAGCCCGTATTCTGTTGATGTTATCGTTAACTCAAAGTAAAGACCCTCAACAAATCCAGCGCTGGTTCCAGCAGTTTTAGGCACTAACTGAGGCACAAAACACTAGATTAAATCTACATTTTTATGAAGCCAGTAGTCACCTCTACTGGCTTTTTTATGTACTTTATTCTAGTTATAGCGTCT
>NZ_PJAP01000178.1:0-1098 GCF_002836795.1 Shewanella sp. 11B5
AAAAGGACATAAACTACCTGGACGAGGAAACTATCGAGTAATATTGGCTGATTTTATTCATTTTCTTCAACATCAAAATATGCCTGTTCCAGAAGAACTTCTCGCACATAGTGCCATTAAAAATTCTGTCCATGGTAAAGCAAAGCGGATCTTAATCATTGATGATGAAACAGAAATTCGTAATGCCATACGTCGTGTTTTACATTCTAGTGGGTATGAGATTATTTTTGCTGCTGATGGGTTTCAAGCTGGAGTAAAAATACTAAGCGACAAACCCGATTTAGTGACATTGGATTTGTCTATGCCTGGTCTTGATGGGTTTGACGTTTTACAGTTTATTCGTCAACAACCAGAACTTACAGACATAAAAATTGTGGTGATTTCGGGTTTATCAGAGAATGATTTGCAAACAGCATTAGATTTTGGCGCTAACGCAGTGTTATCGAAACCTTTTGACAACGACAAACTGCGTTCGATTATAATAAGTCTGTTAAATTGAGCGTGAATGAAATGACAAATAAGCTGCTAATTGTTGATGATGAAGTAGCTATTCTACGTGCTTTAGAGCGAGTATTTACTCGAGCGGGTTACACTGTATTTAAAGCAAATAGTGGTCTAGACGCACTTAGCATTATGGCGCAAGAAAATTGTCAGGTAATCATTTCAGATTTTAGAATGCCAATGATGAATGGCTCTGAATTACTAGCCGCCATTAAAGCTCAATACCCCGCAAGCCTGTGTATGATCCTCAGTGGTTTTACTGATTTTAATTCAATTCTGGCTTTACTTAATTCGGGTACTGCATTTCGCTTTTTGCAAAAACCTTGGGATGAGCCAGCGCTTATATCTGAAGTTGTAAAAGCCTTTTACACATATCATCAACAGTTTCAGGAGTATGAAGTAAATCAGTTAATGGCCAATAGTGCAGAGGCTTTAATTGAGCTTTATCCTAATGGCCAGTTTGGTAGGTTAAATGGTGTTGCCAAGCAAATATTTAATTTTGATTCGAGCAGCATGATACTCACAGATGTGTTTCCTTATTGCACTCCTGAGTTTTTACTAAGATTATTCAGTGAGAGTTTAGATAAACAGGTACTG
>NZ_PJAP01000179.1:0-1096 GCF_002836795.1 Shewanella sp. 11B5
CGATGCCAATTCTCCCAGTGAACTAACTCTCCAGCTTTTCGGGATTCTGCCGACGGGTGAGTCTTTGAATTCTGTGTGGGGGATGTAACTTTCTCTACAAGCAGTGCTATTGTTAAGAGCCGCATCGGCTGAGGCTGGCTTGGTGCCAACACCATTCGTTAGCAGCGTTTGCATCATGGCGGTTTTGAGGTCTTTAAGCTTATCGATTTGCGCTTGGGTCTTTTCAATCACCTCATCCACTGACGTCAAAATTGCAGCAATTTTTTGCTGTTCTGGGAGTGGGGGGCAGATAAAGGTAAGCTCTCTTAATTGAGTAAGACCTATGCGTTTACGAGTTGAGCCTGTGCTATGTAATTCAGCTTGAGTTCGAAAGGGTTCAGCATTAATTGTATCGTGAATAAATTTGGTGTTGAAATTATTTTCATCGATAGCTAAACGAATCCCGTCAGAAGCCATTACATATCGAGGTGATAAATTTGGAATAATTGTGGCTCTCGCTACAGGGTCACCCATTTTCGATAAGATAATATCATTAGGATAAATATTACAAGAAATTAGCGCGTCTGCTTTGGATTCCGAAGTATAGATTTTATACTTATCTTTAAATACGCCATCACCAATATTCTGAAGTTGAATAATTCTCACTCCATTATCCCTGTAATCTTCTGACTTCAAATCAGAACCAAAAGGCCCTCCAGTAAAGCTATATCGATCAGATGAATTTGCAGTATCTTTTATTTTATACATTCGCCAACCGTCAGGAACCAGATTATTCATAACCCAGCTCCTTCAGATAGCCTTGCATCACCTGTTCAGCTGTCGCTACCTCAGCATCGAGCTGGTGCAGTGATACATGGTATTTATCCCACCAGCGTTCAAGCTGTGCTAACACAAGAGCCGCCGCAGATGCTTGCTCAGCTGCATCGACATCCGCAGTCACTAAACTTGCTTCAAAACTCTTTTCTACAACCGGTCTAATCTTGTCTTTAGTATCAATTTCTGCTTTGAAGTCATAATAATCAAAAGACTGTGGATCCCCGCCTTCATTTGAATAACGCGGGGTGAAGACACAAGACACATCAAAGCCCTTGAGGAT
>NZ_PJAP01000180.1:0-1095 GCF_002836795.1 Shewanella sp. 11B5
CTAAGAAAATACCCGATACCGCAAAGAAGGTAATAAAAGAGGCAAAAGCATTCGCTTTTCGGGCTCGCCAGTAACGGTAGCCGATAAAAAATGAAAATCCTAAATTCATAAAAAAATACTAATCCTGTGCGCCTATTGGGGCGTATAAGTCAGACAATCAGGCAAAATGTGAATATGAAAACAACAAGCCAGCGTGTATGACTTGCTAAATCATTAAGTTGGGCACGATAATAGGGCTATTAGTGTGATAAATAAAGAGGCAAACCTTGATACCTGACAGCAATTCTTATTTTAGTGTGCCTCACCACTTTAATGTGTACTTAACTTCGTGGGATGCAAACCAAGCTTTACCCACAGATGATGAACTCCGCGACATGCAATCTGTTGGGTTAAAACTACTGACCGAAGTGAAAAGTCTTGAAGCAAATTGTTTACTGCAACTGCGCAATTTAGACAATGATGCTAAAGCCGTGGTCGACTTTTTAAAGCTACAATCGCGTAAAGTCGATTTAGTATTGCAACACGTATTAGAAAAAGAAGTTCAAGATGGTGAGTTATTTAAAGGTGATCAATTTGGTGGCAGTGGAATTAGTATCATTTCTTCACGTCCATTGGTTGTAAATGAACACGTTAAGACCCACATCTATTTGCATACAGAATTAGTGGCATTGTTGTGTCTGTGCCAAATACAAAGCTGCACCCCAGTATCAACAGATGACGCCACCGAAACCGCATATTGGCGCTGTGAGCTTGAATTTAGCCAAATACTTGAAGATGATATTGAGCAATTAGTCAAAGCAAGCTTGAATGTACAACAAAAAATGCTCAAAAAACGTAAACAGAATATCGATAAACAGCGTAGCTGAAGCCTCGCCTCATTCAATACGACTTGATCGCAAACGGAACTGACAAAGATTTCAATGAACCTATTTAGTGTACTCACGCCGCCGAGTGTAAAAAAAGGCCAACAAACGCAAACTTTGGCAACATTGGGTGGCGTGTCGCAAGCCATCACCCTCGCCAATTTAATCAATAACCATGCTGGCACCAGTATTATTGTCACTCACGATACGCCTAGTGCGTTATCGCTTGAGG
>NZ_PJAP01000181.1:0-1095 GCF_002836795.1 Shewanella sp. 11B5
AGTTCACTGATTGTGGTGAGCAATAGTTTACGCCTTCTTAGGATAAAATTATGAGTATCATTTACGTATTAATACCTATTGCGATGTTGTTTGTATTGATAGCAGTCTCTATTTTCTTTTGGGCAGTAAAGTCTGAGCAATTTGATGATTTAGATAGACAAAGCGTGTCTATTTTATTCGATGAAGACGAAAACAGCATGAACAAAAACAGCAGTGCTAATGCCGGCTCTTCCAACGACAGCTCTGCAACTAATGATTTTCCAACTAACCGCTCTCCAATTAACCGTTCTGCTACTACCGATGTTGCCCAACAAAATACAGTTGGTTCTGCTGCTTCATCTACTACTCACACTAAACCAGAGTAAACCCAATGATTGAATATAATGTTGGTGGTGCATTTATTGTTGGTTTAATGGGCGCTGCACATTGTTTTGGCATGTGTGGCGGATTAATTGGGGCTTTTTCGGCAAACATACCCACCAATGGACAGACACGTTTAGGCACGCAACTGACATTTCTGTGTGGCTACAATTTTGGACGCATCTTTAGTTACACTGTGGCTGGGGCCATTGTCGGTGGTAGTGTCTCCGCTCTTGGTCATTTATTTGATGTTGATAGTTATTTAATTTTTCTTCGCATTTTTGCGGGCACCATGATGATTCTTACCGGCCTTTATATTGCTCAGATATGGTTTGGAATCGTTCATATTGAAAAAGTTGGCAAAGTGTTGTGGCGATACTTACAACCTTTAACGCGTAAATTTATCCCCATTACCCATCCATTCCAAGCCGTTATGGCAGGTATGGTATGGGGCTGGCTCCCCTGCGGCCTGGTGTACAGTACATTAACTTGGTCTGTTGCATCTGGTAGTGCATTACAAGGTGGCTTGATTATGTTCGCGTTTGGTTTAGGTACTTTACCCGCTTTATTTGCAGCGGGATTAGCAGCTAAAACCTTGGCCCAATGGGTACAAAAACGAGCAGTGAGATTATTCAGTGGCGGACTTTTGGTGTTGTTTGGATTGCAAACGCTTTACATTGCTTTTAATCAACTCACCTAGTCAATTACTTTTAAATATGCCTATCTTAATTTTAA
>NZ_PJAP01000182.1:0-1091 GCF_002836795.1 Shewanella sp. 11B5
ACTACTATTAGAATATATTGAGTGTAAATTTCACCCAATTTCTTGTAAATTAAAGACATAAAGCCTCCAAATTAATCACCAATGCTCGAATTGAATTCGAACAAAGGTAATATCTTGTTAATTTATTTTAAAAAAGATAAATGAACAGGAAGACGATCAAAAATTGATCAAGCCTTTCCTATCTAACAAGAAAATATTGGAGGACGATATAAAGAAGAGTTATATTGCGGAGTCGTATTTTGAGTCAAACCAGATATAAAACTACTCAAACTTGAGATGGTTACTGATTGGACAATTTTCATTTCAAGGGCAATTGAAAAACAAGTACCTATCGGACAATCACATTGATTATCACAACAATCAGGAATGTCAGCGGTAGATGTTTTAACGGCATCAGCATCTGATGTTAATTGGTGATGGCAAGCGTTAGTCGCAGCGGTATTCACTGGATTTGATTTACTTAACATTGAATTCATATCAGAGGGGCATGGCAAAATCACAGACGCAAAAGCTTGACTGACAAATGTCATCAAGATAAGCATCACTGTGATAATTCGCATACGACTCAAGATAAAACTCCAATATAATTAGTGCTATTAATGTTAACTCAACTTGACTAAATCATCCTAGTTAACTGTAGTGTTTTTTTACTTTAAACTACTGATACTTGACATAGATCACACTTCGAATGCTCTTACTAAAAGATAGTCAGTATCGATAAAAATTAACATCTAATTGTCTTAACTTATCTTGGATCCTGGTGGGGGTTTGTGGCAACTATGTGGTTGATGATTTGCATTATCTTTGATGTTTTGATCCACAAATTGGTAGTAACTTTCCTTCACATGAGTCCACCAATCGTTATGAATATTAGCACCATGCTTTCTGATAACCGCTTCAATACCTTCTAAATTGATATGGCTGGCATCATAGGTTAGATAAATAGATCCCGATTTGTCATTATAAATCACTTCTTCTATGCCAAACAGTTTGTCTATCTCAGTCTTTAATGCTTCTAAATTTTGATTATCTACTCCAGTTAATCTTAGGTTTCTGACAACTAAAGTGGCTTCTTTAACGCCCGGTCTATG
>NZ_PJAP01000183.1:0-1089 GCF_002836795.1 Shewanella sp. 11B5
GATTGTCCCGTTAGTAGTGTGTCCGCTTGGTCCAGCTGAGCCAGTATACTGGTTAACTGTTGATTTACCTGGTTATCCTGTCCTGCTGTTTTTAGGATGTTTCTAAAATTAAGCAGCTGGCTTTCAATCGATTTACGCAAACTACTGTCGTGAGCATCTAAATTGTTCTCAATTAATTCAAAACCGTCGAGATAGGCGCTAACGGCTAAGGTTTGCGCTTGTGCTAACTCATTGGCTTGATATGCTTTTACAGCAGCCTGTAAGTTAGTGCGGGCTACCGAAATAGGCGAGTCAGCATGTTGAAACAGTAACTCAGGTTGTGAACGGAGTAATGCTAATTGAGCTTTATCAATTTCGACATTTTGCTGAATTAACTGGGTTGGATTGCTATTGACCCACTGTTGTAATTCAATATTTGCATCATTCTCGATGTGCTTCGTGGTAATTGCTGTTGGCTCAAAAGCTAAACTACCAACATAGAAAGCCAGTGACCAACGCTGTTGATCATTTAACTCACTAAAAGCACGCATCGCACTGCCATCTAAACCATCTGAAATCGCATCATAAAGCCCCAATAATGAACGGTTTAATGCACGTTCTTGATCAGTAAAGTTGGTTGGTTCTGGTGACAATGATTTGGCCAGTGGTCCATCGCCTTGGCCTAAATCACCATGACACGTTGAACAATTTTCGATAAACAGCTGTTTAACATTCTCTTTAGCTAAAAGCTGTGTTGGTAACACTAATGCTGGAGACTGGCTTAATAACTGGTTACGTATTTTTTGGCTAAGCCCTTGAATAACATCCAGTGATGATTTGTCAGCAATGGATTGCTGTAATTGTAATGCATCGGCCGTTAATGAATTTGGCACATCATTGGCGAGCAGGTTTGTTTTTTCGGTAATGATGCTAGCGAATTGCTGCATTTCAGCAAATTCATCTGGATTAGAGATACTACCTTCGGTTACGGCTTCTGAATAATCAACACCAATGTATTCAGCTAATTGAAGAATTTGTCGTGTTTGTTTTAAAAGATCTGGTGATGTCTCGTGTGATATCTCTTGTGACGTGACTGCCGGGCTTTGTGCC
>NZ_PJAP01000184.1:0-1089 GCF_002836795.1 Shewanella sp. 11B5
ATAAATCATACTAATTTAAACGCTGTTTGTTGATGTTGATCAAATTCAACTACCTCTTTGTAGGTAACACTAGTCGTGTTTCAAATACATTGAGGACATGTGATGAAAACTTATTATTCAGTATTAATGTTATCTTCAGTTTTATTGCTGAGCGCTTGTGGCAGCGATAGCGATAGCACAACCGATGTAGGCCAATTCTCTTTAGGAGTGTCTGATGCTCCTATGGTTGGAGTGTCTCGATTAGGATTAGTGATGAATGAACTTGTTATGACGGACGCTAAGGGAGAAATACACCGTTATAGCTTACAACATAGGGAGTTCAATTTACTCGATTATCAGGGCATGAATAGGCATCTTGCCATTGATAATATCGATCTACCTGTTGGCCAATATCATAATGTCCACGTGACAATTGATCAGGGCGATGGCAATCAGGGTTGTTACGTTGAAGATGGTCAAGGCCGTCATAGTTTACAAGTTGAAAATGGTTATTTGCCAATAGATGATGTGCAGATTATTGCTAACCGAGAACGTGTGATGACGTTGGAAATTAATTTATTTCGGGGTTTGTTGATGGAGCAAGAGCAATACCAATTGCGTCATCGTGCAATGTGGTCAGTTGATAACAGTCAAATGGGCCATTTAATTGGCGAAGTCGATCCGCAATGGGTTGCCAGTTGTGAAATGGACTACGCAGATCTCACTCCAGTTGGCGGGGAATTTTATCATTTAGCTTATTTATACCCAGACAGTGTCACTTCTATTGATCAAATGGCCGATATGGGAACAACACCTCCAACAGGGCTAACGGCTCCGTTGTCGGTGAGCCGATTGTTACAAACTACTGATGGGGATTGGTATTTTGCAATGGGATATTTACCCGAAGGGAACTACCGCGTGGGTTATAGTTGTTTAGGTCATTTAGATGATCCAATCCTTGATGACATTAGCGCAGGCCCATTTGTAATGTATAAAGATGCAGACACTATAACGATTGAATCAGGCCCTCTTGGTGGACAACAAACGATACATGAGTGCGGCAACGGCAATGGTGGGCATCATGAAGGGCATGGTGGCCACGGAGGCTAG
>NZ_PJAP01000185.1:0-1084 GCF_002836795.1 Shewanella sp. 11B5
AAAGCGGGTAAACACGATACAAAACTGCTCAAGCTCGCGATGGAGATTGGCATGGGATACGCGCAAAAGCGTGGTTTTGAAGATTTTGGCAAAGGCATTTCGCCAAAAGATAAAGTGGAATGTATTTATCGATTATTAGTGCAAGACAATTTAATCCAACCATTAGCCGAAGATAAAGATGATGGTCCAAATCGTAAACATAAATTGATATTGTGGATTAGTAAGCAACTGCCTAAAGAACATGAATTATTGAACTAAGGTTACCAACCTACACACTAAATTAAGCCCAAATGAAACGATATTTCATTTGGGCTTTTTGTCTTTAGCACCTGTATGTACAGGCGCTAATATCGATTTTACTAACGTGATTCAATTTCAATAATTTTTAAGCTGATTAACTGCTTTTGCCATTGCTGCTTATTAACACCTTCTACCCAAATTGTATCACTTTGGCGATGCTGACCTTTACGCAGGTAAGTTTCTGGCATACGGAATATAGCTTCCCAGGCTTCAAGCTTTTCTGTTTTGAGCAATGCACCGTTGTCATTGTAAAAACTCACTTCAACTTCAACAACTGTGACATGTTCGTTACTGGTGCTGTCAAAATCGAACACTAAGCCGAGCTTATCGCCTTTCCATTTTGTGTCTGCAAGGGTGATTTTAATGCCGTCTTTAGCCGTACTGCCTAATAATTCTGGTTGTGCTAACGCCGCTGCAGTTAAGCGTGTGGTTGCTACTTGAGAATTAACTGCAGGCGCAGTAGGCATGGCAACCGATTGTGCTGCAACAGGTGTTGTTACTGCAGCTACCGACGCTGCAGGTGCAATTGCAGGCGGTGTTACTCCGTTTGCTTGCTCTGTGATGTCTGCTTTAGCAGCTTGCACTGGTTGGGTTACTGTTTCGGTAATGATGTATTCCCAAGTGAAGTCGTCTTTTAGACGAACATTGGCACCATTTTCTAAGGTGATAACAGCAACATTGGCGGCCATTGCTGCTGGAGCGAGTAATAAAAATAGGGCTGATGCGATCGCATTAAGTTTGGTTTTCATCTATTCATCCTGATTGAAAGTCTTTAACTCTTTTG
>NZ_PJAP01000186.1:0-1082 GCF_002836795.1 Shewanella sp. 11B5
AGGCTGCTACATCCACCTGCAGGTTTTCAGTTGAAGTAATCATTAATTGTTGAAACACCAGCCCAGCTTGAGTGCGATTGTTGATTTCAAGTTTAAGTAAAATCGCTGAGACATGTTTTTTTACTGTGGTTTCTTTAATGTTTAAGTCATAAGCGATTTGTTTGTTTAACCGACCATTGGCAATATTGGCTAGCACGGTGTACTGCTGCGGCGTAAGTTGAGCTAATTGCTTTGCTAAACGTTGATGTTCGGCAGCGGTGTGTTGATCGGCACTAATATTGGTGTGCTCTGGTAGCCAAATACCCCCTTCAAGCACAATATCAATCGCCGTTGATATTTGGGTTAAATTGGCTGATTTTGGAATAAAAGCACTGGCGCCAAAATTGATCGCCTTGCGGATAATCTCCGGCTGATCGTCAGATGACACCATGATAACCACAATGTCGGGGAAATGATTTTGCAATAACGTCAGCCCAGTAAAGCCATCGTTTCCCGGCATATGCAAATCAATAAAGATAAGCTCAATATCTGGGTGCTGCTCCACTATCGCAATTAACTCTTGAAAGTTTTCCGCCTCTAGCACTTGTGCATTATTGACACTTTTTTGCACGGCTTGGGTTAACGCGGCACGAAATAGTGGATGGTCATCTGCAATGGCCACTTTAATTTGAGACATCATTGGCTCCCTAACATTGCGTTGATATTGTTATGGTTCACTCTTTATAAGCAATAAAAAGAATAACCGGTTCTGATGAGACCGGCTATTTTTATCTACATCAATTAAACAAGGTTTTAGAAGACATAGCCAACCGTTAATGAAATGGTCTCTGGGTCGCCATAATATCCAATTAGGGTGTTATCGCCGCCTAGCCCTGGTGTAAAGTCACCATTGCCTGTTGGCGTGACAAAGGCATAGTTACCCACTAAATACTCTTCATCGGTGACGTTTTTCCAATGTAATCCAGCATTCCAATGGCCATCATTGCTATACCAATTCACGCCAAAGTTGAGCAAGCCATAGCCATCTTGGCTCAATAGGTTGTCTACTACAGCGAGGTCATAATCGCTACGGTAATAGTAAT
>NZ_PJAP01000383.1:0-7709 GCF_002836795.1 Shewanella sp. 11B5
AAAATGAACCGCAGCGTAAGATTTTTCAATACCGTGACGGTATATTACTTAAAGCTATTACGAGTACGGTTGAACTCAGTTATAACAAACTGTTTTTCCCGCTTAACGATGCGATTAAAAGCAAAGGCATCGACACTATTGAACTCGTCAACGGCGTCGCCATTGCTTATGGTCTCAACGGCGATCCACGTTTATTAGATATTGCTCAGCAACAACACAATATTTTATTAACGGGTGATGGGCTCAAAGTTGCACAAGGGTTAGACAATAAACTACAACAGCCCTTTCCATTCGTTTCCACATTATTCCGCGATGGCCAACAAGGTGATGACGGTGCATTAGTGGTTATGCGTCAAGGCAAAGCAACCGACCAAGCCATTGTATTTAAAGCGACTGCGCAAGGTTTAGGTCATGGCCATTTTGATAAGTTAACGTGGCAGTTTTACGATGCTGGTAATGAAATCGTATCCGATTATGGCGCTGCACGTTTTCTAAATGTAGAAGCAAAATTTGGTGGCCGTTATTTACCTGAAAATGAATCGTGGGCTAAACAAACCATTGCCCATAACACTTTAATTGTTGACGAGAAAAGTCATTTTAATGGCAAGCTTAAAGCGGCTAACAAAAATAACCCTACATTACACTTCTACTCAGCAAAGCAAGACCTCACCATCGCGTCGGCTTCTATCGACACCGCTTATGATGATGTCGCGTTTAAGCGCACTCTCGCCTTAGTCAACATCAAACAACGTGATGCGGTAATTGGTATCGATATAATGCGTGTTACGGCTAACAAGCCACATCAATACGACTTACCAGTGCATTATCAAGGGCAATTAATCGATACCAACTTTGACAGACAGGCGTCACTGACTCAATTGTCTGCTTTGGGTACCGAAAATGGTTATCAACATCTATGGTTGTTAGCAACTGCTAACCTAGCCAAAGACAAAGCCGCTAATAAACTGGCTAAAGTCACTTGGTTAAATGATAACGGCCATTTTTATACCCTTAGCACGTTAGTTAATACTAACTTTAACAACGCCACTGACGAGCAAATGTTATTCACCCAATTGGGTGCCAACGATCCGGATATGAACTTACGCCAACAGCAGTCGTTCATTCACCGAGTGAATGCCACTAATTATACTTATGTCAGCGTGATGGAGCCACACGGCGAGTACAACCCATCAAAAGAATACACTCTAGAAGCCACCAGCAATATTGCAGGGCTGATTCATCATCAACAAGCTGAACTAGAAGCGGTGCAAATACGCTTTACCGATGGACAACAATATCTATTAGCAATCAACCACGCTGATAACGCTGTGACTCAAGAAACACAAAGTGTCATTAGCGTCAACGGGGTGCAATACCCGTTTAGCGGACGCGCCGAATTATTAGACATTAAAGAATCCAAGTAACAAAAAATTAAAATAAAAAGGAATAAACACCATGCAGCAAAGTGAGCATTTTTCATTTGGGGAACAAACCGAAATCGAGGATATTGGCGGAGGGTTAAAGCGCCAAATGCTTGGATTTAATCATGAACTCATGGCAGTAAAGATTTGGTTTGATAAGGGAGCAGAAGGCTATGTCCATGCTCACCGCCATTCACAAGTATCGTATGTGGTTGAGGGCGAGTTTCATGTCAATGTCGATGGCGTGATTAAGGTGTTAACGGCTGGAGACAGCTTCTTTGTGCCACCTCATGTAGACCATGGTGCAGTTTGCCCAACTGGTGGCATTTTAATTGATACCTTTAGCCCGGCTAGAGAAGACTTTGTTGAGGGTTTATCATGAAAAAAGTCCCCCTTAAATTGAAGCACCTACGTTGGCTTGTTGTCAGCTTAGTGGCACTCGCTACCGTCATTAACTACATCGACCGATCTGCCCTTGCCATTATGTGGCCTGGCATTGCAGAAGATTTAGGTTTAGATAAAAGTGATTATGCCAACATTATTACCGTGTTCATGATCTCATACGCAATTGGTCAGTCTCTATTTGGTAAGATATTTGATGCTATTGGCACGCGCTTAGGTTTTTTATTATCCATTGTAGTGTGGTCGGTCTCAATCGCCCTGCATGCTGTTGCAGCAAGCGTTACCTCATTTGCTATTTTTAGAGCTATGCTTGGGCTAGGTGAAGCGGGTAACTGGCCTGGTGCAACCAAAGCGAATGCTGAATGGTTTCCGATTAAAGAACGCGCCCTAGCACAAGGTATCTTCAATGCTGGTGCGTCTTTAGGCTCGATTATCGCCCCACCATTGATTGCTTTTTTGTATGCCTTTTTAGGATGGCAGGCAACCTTTATCGTCATTGGTAGTTTGGGTATTCTTTGGATTTTACCTTGGTTGATTGTTTATAAATCATCACCAGACTCACACCCGTGGATCACTGAAGAAGAACGCCAACATATCTTAACCGGACAGCAATGCACTTCAGAAAAACAACAGGACAAAGAATACGTGCCCACTATGGGACAGTTATTACGCCACCGTCAAACTTGGGGAGTGATAGCAGCACGTTTCTTTATCGACCCAATCTGGTGGTTATTTGTTGCTTGGCTACCATTGTATTTAAACGAAAAATTTGGCTTTGATGTTAAACAAATTGGCGCGTTTGCTTGGTTACCTTATGTAGGTGCTGCCATTGGTGCACTATTTGGTGGTTGGTTTAGCGGCCACTTGATGAGCAGAGGCTGGTCGGTGAATAAAGCCCGTCGTAGTGCAATTGTCTTAGGTTGTATGGTTATGCTGCCAGCACTGTTACTGACATCTCTTGCTGCAACGCCTTGGATGGCAATGGGCCTTATAGCGCTTATCTTATTTGGTTTCCAAACGGCTATTGGCAACGTTCAAACGTTACCAAGTGATTACTTTTCCGGTAAAACAGTCGGTACCTTAGCTGGTATTAGTGGCACATCGGCAGTACTAAGTGTGATTATCACCATCCAATTAGTGCCAATGATGACCAAAGGCGGTGACTATACGCCATTCTTTATTTTAGGTGCTGCGTTAGTTCCACTAGCATTAATTTCGTTGTGGTTAGGCGGAAAAATTGAACCGGTAAAAAGGAAGGCATAACCGTGAAGAGTCTGTATTTATTTGGTGAGTGTATGGTCGAATTGCAACGTGTAACGGCCAGCAGCTTGCAGCAATCTTTTGCTGGTGATGTGTATAACACTGGGGTTTATCTTAAGCGCACCTTTAGTGATATTAACACCCACCTAGTCACAGCCATTGGCAAAGATAGTTTTAGCCAGGCCATGTTGCAACGCTTTGAAGATGAAAAAATTAATACTGATATGGTCTTTCAAAGCACCGACAAAATTGCCGGTCTGTATGCAATACAAACTGACAGTAAAGGCGAGCGCAGCTTTACATACTGGCGCAACGATTCAGCCGCCAAGCAAATCATGCAATTTATTGACGATGCAGCCATCAGTAAAATATCTCAGGCAGATATGGTGTTTTTTTCGGGCATTTCTTTAGCAGTAATTAATGAAGAAGATCGAGACGCATTTTGGTTACTGATTAAACAATGCAAGCAAGCAGGTGTCAGTATTGTATTTGACCCTAACTACCGCGCAAGAATGTGGCACAGTCCAGACCAGGCAAAGGCACAGTTTGATATTGCGTTTAGTATGGCCGATGTCGTACTGCCAGGTGTTGATGACTTTAATCAACTTTACGGTATTAGCTCCGTTGAAGACATTATTGCGTTCTGCCAGCCTTACGACATTAACGAGCTGGTGATAAAAAATGGTGAAAACGGCATTAATTATCTGATTAATGGCCAGCAACAGCATTTCTCAATCACACCAGTAACGAATGTTGTCGACACCACATCAGCGGGTGACTCATTTAACGGGGTGTATTTAGGCGCACGCTTAACTGGCGCAGATATCAGCACAGCGATAAAGTTAGCCTCCCAAGCAGCAGGATTTGTGATCCAACATAAAGGCGCCATTGCACCTAAAATTGAGTTTCATCAATTTATTGAACGTCAAAAATTAATCATGCAATAACAGCTAAAGAGTCATCTTTTGTCGCTTGTAAAAAGGCTTGATAACACTGAGTTATCAAGCCTTTTTACTTGTTAAGCAAAAGTAACACATCGCCTATTGATCCATTCGTGTTTTAGCTTCAAACCAAGTAACATTACTGAATCATTTCGATAATTTACCCTATTAAAGCAATAAGAAGACATTGAACATGGACTATTTAGCCATCAATAAACACGCATGGAACGAGCGAACCCAAATCCACCTCGACTCAACATTTTATGACTTAGAGGCATTTATCCAAGGTAAGTCATCATTAAACCCCATTGAACTTGAACAAGTCGGCGATGTGCACCACAAAAGCCTGTTGCACCTACAATGCCACTTTGGACAAGACAGCTTATCGTGGGCAAGGCTTGGCGCCAATGTCACTGGCGTAGATTTATCAAGCGAATCGATTGCAACTGCAAAAAAGCTGGCTGCTCAATTACACTTACCAGCAACATTCATCAACAATGACATCTATCAATTTGGTGATCACAATACAGAGCAATATGACATCGTATTCACCTCTTATGGGGTGTTAGCTTGGTTACCCGATTTAACTCGCTGGGCGCAAACCATTGCAGGAGCATTACGTCCAGGCGGTGAATTTCATTTGGTTGAGTTCCACCCTTTTAATGATGTGCTGTGTGGTTATGGTTACTTTCCACAGACACAACCGGATATCGAAGATGAAGTCACCTACACCGAAAACCACAACGACCAAATTGAAACGGTAGTCACTTGGCCGCACCCGATAAGTGAAGTCATTAGCGCACTTATTAGTGCAGGACTCAGTATCGAAGCGTTTAACGAACACCCTTACAGTCCCTACAACTGCCTTGAAGGTTTGGAGTTTGTGGTAGGCAAAGGTTACCAGCTAAAACATCAAGACCACCTTATCCCACTTATTTACTCTATTAAAGCAAGTAAAGTGGGATAAGTACTAGCCTGAAGCTTGTTTACAGCGGGCTCAAATATCGGTTTTAGTGGATGACTGTTGATGTGTTGAAGGCGGTGCAAATAATATCCGTAAACGTTGTTTTAGAGATAATTGCGCTTGGGTAACATCACCCCACATGTCGCGCCATTCACTAAACGTTACCACTAACGGGTTAAAACTGTTTACCGGCTTAGTGATGCCGTATTGCACAGTTTCAACCTCAGGCTCAAAAGTACCAAACATTTTGTCCCAAATTATCAGCACTCCCGCATAATTTTTGTCGATATATTGTGGGTTACGTCCATGATGCACGCGGTGATGGGACGGCGTATTAAAAATCAATTCTAGCGGCCCTAACGACTTAATCGCTTGGGTATGAACAAAAAACTGCAATCCCAGATTAAGCAATACTGCAAACACCACCCAATTAGGATCAAAGCCAATCACCACTAAAGGCAACCAAAACAGCCACATTCCTGCCAATGGGTACATTAAGCTTTGTCTAAATGCGGTGCTGAAATTCATGTTTTCTGAACTGTGATGCACCACATGCGCAGCCCACATCCAGCGAATACGATGGCTAGCACGATGGAACCAGTAATAACAAAAGTCTTGAGCAATGAGCAATAAACCAAAAGTGAATAATGTCATTTCAATATCAAATAAGCGCCAACCGAAAAAGTGTAAATATATCTTCGCAATAAACAAGCCAGCGATGATGTCCGCCACTTGGTGCATACCAGCCAATACAAAATTACACAATACTTCGGCAGGACGATATTGAGCATTACTCGGTAATCGCTGGGCGCGAACACCAAACCACCATTCCAGTAAAATGCAGCCGAAAAAAATCGGGGCTAACACCAGTAATAACCACTCTGGGTGAGCTATCAGTAAATCCATGTCCATATGTTATCCATTTCTATTTATTATTATTGAGTCAATGTTTGTACTAGTGGTTCACTATTTCTGGTTCCTAATCAAAGTGCTCTTTTGGCGAAACCCATTTGAGTAAACCGCTTTTAATAGGTCATTCTAATAATCTGTCGTTAATAATCAGTTGTTAATAGTCCGTTTTTAGTAATTCGTTTTTAATAGACCATAGGCTGAAAATTACTCACCTATAAGGCACGGTTGGTATTCATCACCATTTGGCCAAATGATCTTCAGTTAAGCCTAACTGATTGGTTAATTTATATTGATTACCATTGTTGTCGCAAATCACACCGCTAAAATAGCCAATATATTGTCTAAAATTATTTTTTAACCAAATTAAATTAAGCTTTTCGCTACGTTGATTCAATGGTCTAAAATGCAAATCAACATTGCCATCATTAGTGGTGATATGCCACACATCTTGTTGTGAGTGTCGATTAAAATCAAACTGTGCACCACCGAGTAGATGACGCTCGCCATTTATCCACATCACATTTTCTGTTTGACCGGTTTCATTAACGCCTGCAGCTAAATTCAGCCCAATAACTCCATCGTCAGTTTGGGCATTAATTGAAGCCCAACGCCAACTGGTTTCTCGGCGCATAAATCCGGCAGAAAAGTCATAACCCGCCAACGCATATTGTAAAGGTTGCGGTTCATGATGAATGGTTAATTGCCCTGTTACGGCTAAGCCATTGTGCTTTTGTGTATAGGTCCAACCGTTATAACCCGTTGGGGTACACAAACTGATGGGTAAACTCAGTGGCGTCGGTTGAATACGTAAATTGGCTTGTATTTCTGCAAGATTAATCTCAACTTGCCATTGTCCGTCGACAATATCGATAACAATACCTTTGTGTTTACGGCCAATTTCGGCGCGCCCATGCTTAGGAGAGTCACTTAGCTGGCAGCCAAATCCGAATGGTGTTAGCCATTGCGTTTGGGTCAACTTGTTGGTTTTAATGTCATAAAGGTAGCAAAAACCATTGGCGACATAACGAATATCGGCAATCGCTAGGGCGATAATATAATGAGGAGTGATAATGCTAACGAATTGGAACTGCTTAAAATCAAAATGCTTAGCCATTGCCGACGCAGGTTTGTCCATTACCGTCGAATAAGCAAACTGATTAACATTGAGTGAATCAACAATCCCATCAAAAATACCAAATACTGGCTGGCCATTGGCATTAATCAATTTGTCAGGAGCCAATTGCGGCTGTTTATGTTGCATTACATTACCTACATCATGTTGTTTATCAAACTTAAGTTGCATAACACTAACCTGAATTGATCAGCCATTAATGTCAACAACCAAGTAATATTGTTGCCATTAACCGGAGTTGAAATGGCGTTAAAAACAGATATTGATGAGTGACAACACCTGCACACAGAGTGATGCATATCACTCTCGTTATCTTTATAGCAACATAACCTTAGCGATACTGGAAACCCAGACAAATTCTGGTATCATTTATCTACCTTTTGCTGGTTATTGTTGTCTCATGAAGTTATTGATCCCTATTTTACTGTCTACATTATTGTTATCGGCTTGCGCAAGTTATGAGCCGACTCATGTTGGTCTTAATCCCACACTGGGCCCGATTCAGTTACAAACTGAAGTCGATTTCCCTGTACTGGTCGACACCATCGATACTCGCGAAGCAAGCTTTGTGGTGCGTTTTAATGAAGAAGGCAAATCACCAAGATTAGTCAGCGCCAGTGAGCCTATCCGCCAACAGTTAGATACACTGTTCCGTAATGGTATGAACAAAGCGGGTT
>NZ_PJAP01000187.1:0-1080 GCF_002836795.1 Shewanella sp. 11B5
GACGTTGGTGGGCGCAGGCCATAAAGCGAATTAATCCGGCAGGGTGGAACCTTGCGATGTTAAGCGTTGATGGCCGCTGGCCATAATATAATAAATTAAACGATTATTCGTTTAACACACCAACAAGGTTTATGATTAAAGAGTCTCAATAATGAAGTTGATGAGGTCTAATCATGATTATAGCTTGCCCCCATTGCGATACCTTAAATCGCGTACCGGAAGAACGTCTTGAACAACAACCTACTTGTGGAAAATGCAAAAAAAGTCTGTTTGTTGGTGAACCTATAGAGTTAACAGCTGCCAATTTTAGCCACCATGCTAATAAATCAGAGTTACCACTGGTGGTCGACTTTTGGGCCAGCTGGTGCGGTCCGTGTAAAAACTTTGCGCCGGTATTTACTCAAGCAGCCAAGAAATGGGAGCCTAAGTTTCGTTTCGGCAAGCTCAACACCGAAGAGCAACAAGCCCTTGCTGCCCAATTCAATATTCGCTCGATCCCAACCCTGATGGTATTTAAACAAGGCAAAGTGCTTGCACAACAATCCGGCGCTATGCCCGCATCGTCATTTAACCAATGGCTAGAGTCGATTAAATAGATTTTGGACGTTAGATTACTCATTAAAAACGCGATAAACTATCGCGTTTTTGTTTAGCTTTATTTTGATTGTTGTTTAAAAGGAATTGATAAGCATGAAAAAAATCTTAGTTATCTGTTTACTTGGTCTCGCGATATTTGGCTTTTTGGATCAAAAGGTTCAAACCACTCGAATTGTACAAAACGTTTATGCTGGCTATACCGCTGGCAGTGATAGTGCGTTACAAAATGCCATTGATAATAAGCAGAGTAACCTTCAAATCGGTGGTTCAGGGTATGTGGTAAAAATACTTTCCGATGATCTTAAAGGCAGCCGCCATCAACGATTTATTCTAAAAATAGCCAGCGGAAACACGCTATTAGTTGCCCATAATATTGATTTAGCATCACGTATAGATGGCTTAAATGTTGGCGATACGGTCGAGTTTTACGGTGTTTATGAATTTAATAACAAAGGTGGCGTCATCCATTGGACTCATCACGAC
>NZ_PJAP01000188.1:0-1079 GCF_002836795.1 Shewanella sp. 11B5
TACCCCATGGCGCTTATTTTGGTGCCGCTATTTTATTGGCTGCCGATATTGCCCCTCAAAATAAACGTGCAAGTTACATGTCTAAAGTGTTTATGGGCCTAACCATAGCCACTATTGTAGGGGTTCCCATTGTCACTTTAGTCGGCCAAAACTTAAGCTGGCGCTATTGTTTAGCGGGTGCATCTGTCCTCGCCTTAGTTGCATTAGTGTGCGTATATGTGGTGATCCCTAAAATTGAAAACAACCAGCCGTCAAATTTAATCAATGAGTTTAGCGTGTTAAAGAATAAATTGGTTTGGTCAATTCTTGGCATTGTGATTATTGGCTTTGGTGGCGTATTTTGTATTTACACTTACATCGCCGATACCATTTTAGTGGTGACTGAAACGCCGGCATACACCATTTCAATCGCGATGGTAATGTTTGGTATTGGTTGTACTTTAGGCAATTACGTATTAGGCAAAGCAGCCGATCGCGCAGCCTTAAAAACCACTGGTATTGCCTTAGTGTGTACGATTATATTTTCGCTTGCTTACGTCAGTGCCAGCCATAATATTTGGCTATTGTATGCGGTAATTTTCTTTATTGGCTGCAGTGTGGGTTTAGCGACACTGATTCAAACCTTACTGATGGACGTATCGCCAAATGGTCACGCGATGATAGGGGCATTAGTACAATGTTCATTTAACACCGCCAATGCTATCGGCCCTTGGGTGGGCGGCATGTTTATCGCACAGGGCGCAATGCCTAACGAGACAGGCTATGTAGCGGCAGTGTTATTTGCTGGCGGCTTAATGATGTGGTTGTTAAGTTATCTGCAAATGAATAAGAAAAAGGCTCAACTGGAACAATGTTCTGCATAATCAGGCTTTAGAATTTATTCTTTAACGAATTTTATAACAAATAATCTAACTAACTCCCTAACGAATTATCGAACAAGTTGCTGGGCTCAATACCGATAACATTGTCGGTAACATTGTCGATAACCGTTAGGGCAAGTAGTTTGAGCGTCTGAGAAACACCTATCTCGGCGACTTATCAAACCATTAAAAGCGTCATTTATATTACGTGATGAAAAT
>NZ_PJAP01000189.1:0-977 GCF_002836795.1 Shewanella sp. 11B5
TGAGTTAAGCCGTTAAGTATGTTGAATGTTTTTTAGATAGGTATTAGTTATAAGCGATTATATCTGCAATGCGTCGAAGCGAAGCGAGTTACAATTGCGCTTTAAAATGTCATTATTACAGTGTCTGTTCTCTTTATTTAGTAGGTAAGACTCTGGTGTCGAAGAGTACCTTATTAAGGCAAAATGGTATAACATGATAACGTCTTCATAAATTGAGAATGGGTATGTCTTCAGATTTGATTAAACCTCGTCGTCCATCAACTAGCGGTTGCGCCATTCATTGTCACGACTGCAGTATGGAAGCCCTGTGTATCCCTTTCACGTTAAACAATGATGAGCTTGATAAACTCGACAGCATTATTGAACGTAAAAAACCCATTCAAAAAGGTGACCTTATCTTTAAGTCTGGTGACGTGCTTAAGTCCCTCTATGCAATTCGCTCCGGTACAATCAAAAGCTATACCATCACTGAGCAAGGTGATGAGCAAATTACTGGATTCCATTTGGCCGGTGACGTCATTGGTTTTGATGGTATTCATGCACAACGCCATCAAAGCTTTGCCCAAGCGCTAGAAACCTCAATGGTCTGTGAAATCCCCTATGACACATTAGATGATTTATCTGGATCGATGCCTAAACTGCGCCAGCAAATTATGCGTTTAATGAGTAATGAAATAATGAGTGATCAAGAGATGATCCTCCTGCTTTCAAAGAAAAATGCCGAAGAACGTTTAGCTGCATTTATCAATAACCTGGCAAATCGCTTTGGTAATAGAGGTTTCTCGCCTCATGAATTCCGTCTGACAATGACTCGTGGTGATATCGGCAACTATTTAGGCCTAACAGTTGAGACTATTAGCCGCTTATTAGGGCGGTTTCAAAAATCAGGTTTAATTGAAGTCAAGGTAAGGATTTTTCTATTATCGATCACTCGGCCCTTTCCCTTATTCACATCTCCGAGCCCACCAGACAGGCCG
>NZ_PJAP01000190.1:0-1074 GCF_002836795.1 Shewanella sp. 11B5
GTGGCGAGGTATAATGTATTTTTATTTGACTATAAGGCCACCCGCTGGAATCACCACATCCTCTTCGGCGGCAGCGTCAAATGTGAATAAGAGACAGCCGTAAATGCCAATATTAAGAGCTTGCTCCATTTCGGCAACGGTTTTGCCCACACCAGAGAAAACCACTTTTTTAGGATCGCCGCCAGCTTGCAGCACACGTGAGAGTTCACCGCCAGACACAATATCAAAGCCACTGCCTAAGCGAGCCAATACATTTAATACCGCAAGGTTTGAATTCGCCTTCACTGCATAACAAATAAGATGCGGATGATCAGCAACGGCATTATTAAAGGCATGCCAATGGCGCTCTAATGTGGCACGAGAATAAATGTACAGCGGCGTACCGTGAGTTTTGGCCAGTTTTGCTACATCGCAGTCTTCTGCGAATAGTGAATTATTTTGATATGAAAAGTAATCCAAAATGCGGTCCCTTATAAATGCTATTCTTGTTGTGAAGTTGAGGGTTGAGAGTCGAGTTCCTCAGTTTGCTTCGGCACATCAGTGCTGGCAGGTTTTGGGGCGACTTTATTGGCCACTGGCTCAGGAGTTTTGTATAAAACCCCTTTTTGACCACATGCGGTTACCAATAGGCTAGCAAGCATAATAAATAAAAGCAGTCTCATTTTTCTCAACATCTGTGCATCTAGTGAATAATGGTCTTATAATCGCATTCATAACGCAGAAAGCAAAGGATAGAAATACATGGCTATTACAGATACTGAGTTTCATCGATTAGCCGATGAAATGTTTGGCGAAATAGAGAACGCGGTAGAAAAAGCAATTGACGAGCAAGATGCCGATGTAGATATCAATGCCAGCGGCAATGTTTTACAGCTGGCTTTTGAAGATAGTTCGCAAATTGTCATCAATAAACAAGAGCCTTTGCATGAAATTTGGTTAGCCACAAAATCAGGTGGTTATCACTTTAATTACAACGATGGCAAATGGTTAGATACTCGTAATGGATTGGAGTTTATGTCTTTTGTGATTGACGCCATCAACAAACAAAGTGGCATTTTGCTCGAGATAAGCGCA
>NZ_PJAP01000191.1:0-1072 GCF_002836795.1 Shewanella sp. 11B5
TTGGCTAAACATTAACGCACTGCCTTGCCCACCGTATTCTTTAAGTTCATCCACAATGGCTACTAAACCATCCCATCTATACGCACACCAATTAGGGGCGAGTAACATTGGTTTTTTGGCATAGGCAGTCACGCGATGAAAGATAATCTCTTTTGGGGTGTGACGAATAAGTTTTGCGGCCTCGGAGGCATACTCTTCAAGGCTCATTAACGGCATAGGATGATAGCGCCACTGTTTCGCCATAATACTGCCTTCTACAATATGCAAAGGGTGCAGTTTTAGTCCATCAACACCGATTCCTAATACGGTTTGTAAGCTATTAAAATAGTCAGCAGATGTTTCACCTGGCAAACCTAATATCAAATGGGTACACACCTTAATGCCTTTAGCGCGAGCTTTTTTAACGGTCTGGCGATATTCACACAATTGGTGACCACGATTAATCCGCTTTAACGTGTGATTATTGGCAGTTTGTAGGCCTAGTTCTAGCCACACCTCAATGCCTCGCTGTTGATACTCAACGAGTAAATCAAGTACTTCATCAGGCACACAGTCAGGACGAGTGCCTATATGAAGCCCAACAATATCGGCATCTTCAAGTGCTTGATCATACTTTTGCTTTAGCACTTTATACTCATCGTAGGTACTGGTGTAAGCTTGAAAATAAGCAATATATTTTGCAGTAGGAGTAGAGTTAACATTCACAGATGTTGTGCATTTTTTTGCAGATAGGGCGCGTACTTTCCCTTCAGTCAATTGCAGCGCAATAGGTTGTTCTCTGCCTTGTTCGCCACTAAATGAAGCGACATTACAAAAAGTACAACCGCCCACCCCTAACGTGCCATCTCGATTAGGGCAGGTAAATTGGGCATCTATAGTTAATTTTTTTATTCTTTGGCCATATAAACGTTTGCAATGCACCCCAAACGTATTAACGTAATCATCTAAACCCACAAGTTGCTCTCATCATCACCCCAAAGTCCGGCAGTGTAGTCAGGAGATAAGCACCTGTCTTGGTCCTAAATCAATAAAACGGGCTATCAATTCAAGCTAACGCTAAAGTTGTGCACAA
>NZ_PJAP01000192.1:0-1070 GCF_002836795.1 Shewanella sp. 11B5
GATCAAGACGTAAAACGAACTTACCGCAAGTTGATGAATGAACATCATCCAGACAAGCTTGTGGCTAAAGGCTTACCTGAAGAGATGATGGAATTAGCCAACACCAAAGCACAAGATATTCAAGCCGCTTACGAGCGCATTAAAACCTCTAGAGGAATGCGTTAGCGCAAGCCAATAACGTATTTTTGTAAGCAATGGAATGGGGCCGTAAATGAAAATAGTAGTATTAGATGGTTATACACTTAATCCGGGTGATTTGAGTTGGCAAGCACTTGAAGCATTAGGCGAATGCGATATTTTCGACCATACAACACTCGACCAAATCGTGAGTCGTTGCCAAGGTGCGCAAATCGTACTGACCAATAAAACCCTATTGAGTACCGCGACCTTAAAGCAACTGCCCGCATTAACCTATATCGGTGTTCTAGCCACTGGAACCAATGTGGTCGATGTTGATGCAGCAAAAGCGCAGGGGATTGTTGTCACTAACATTCCTGCTTATGGCCCCGATGCCGTAGCACAAATGGTGTTTGCCCATATTTTACATCATAAGCAACAAGTTGCTTTACATGATCAAGCCGTAAAACAAGGGCAATGGGTAACGCAACGAGATTTTTGTTTTACCTTATCCCCATTAACTTCATTAAAAGGCCTCGCGCTGGGTGTTGTAGGTTATGGTGATATTGGCCAACAGGTTGCTCATTTAGGTGCCGCGTTTGGTATGAAAGTGTTGATTACCAGTGCTAAACCTAAAACCAATTTACCTGATGCTATTCAATGGTGTGAACGCGACAACTTGCTGCAACAAGCCGATATTATTTCGCTGCATTGTCCGCTGAGTGCCGCAACCAAATACATGATCAATAGCGACAGTTTACGCTTACTTAAACCGGGCTGTTTATTAGTGAATACTGCTCGCGGCGACTTGATTAATGAAACCGATTTAGCCCAGTGGTTAAATAATGGTAACGGCTTTGCGGCAGTTGACGTGTTATCGACAGAGCCACCCAGTAGCAATAACCCACTACTTAGTGCAGCCAACATTACTATCACGCCGCATATTGCATGGG
>NZ_PJAP01000193.1:0-1069 GCF_002836795.1 Shewanella sp. 11B5
CGTGCGGTTATGTTAGATATTACCTGTGACTCAGATGGTATTGTTGATCAATATGTTGACGGTCAAGGCATTGAAACCACGTTGCCAGTCCCAGCATGGAGCGCCGACAGCCCATATTTGATTGGTTTCTTCATGGTTGGCGCATACCAAGAAATCTTGGGTGATATGCATAACTTGTTTGGTGATACCAACTCTGCGGTTGTGCGTATTGATGAGCGTGGTTTAAGCCAGATTGAATCTGTTTTAGAAGGCGACACAGTTGCTGACGTTTTACGTTATGTGAACTTAGATGCTGTTGACTTTATGCGCACCTATGAAGAGCTTGTGAATCAGCATATTGTTGAAGAAGAGCGTGCCAGCATTCTAGAAGAGTTACAGTTAGGGCTTAAAGGTTACACTTACTTAGAAGATTTTTAATCTTATCGACTAAGTGATGTTAACTTGTTATTAAAAAAGCCTAGTGACCTCAGGTTGCTAGGCTTTTAAGTTGCTAAGATACGTGCAACGACTCAGGCAGTTACCATTAATAGGTATTTCATCGTTGAAAAGTGCTCATTTGAACCACTAAACTGCGTTTTTCCTTGAATTAAGCTAGCCTGAGCATTTACATTACATCTTAATACAAACATCTCTAATTAGAATGGATGCTGAGTAGTAACACATGTTTTTTGAAGGTTCAGAAAAAAAATTAGAGATAATTGTGAATGCATCAGCGCCTAAATTACGATCTTTAGATCGAACATTTTGGCTGAAGCTTGTTGCTGCCTCAAATGCAGACATTTTATCGTCAATAAGTAATGAATATTGTGATGCTTATTTACTGAGTGAATCGAGTTTATTTGTCTGGGATGATCGTATTGTAATGCTCACATGCGGAGCTAGCACGTTGGCAGAGTCAGCTTGTTACTGCATTGAACATTTAGGCGAACAAGCGATTGCTTACGTATGTTATCAACGTAAAAATGAATATTACGCTCATTTACAAGCCAGCTCTTTTAGCGATGATGTGCTCAGATTAAGGCATTTTATTGCAGGGCAGGCCTATCGAATGGGGCATTTAGACAGTCAT
>NZ_PJAP01000194.1:0-1069 GCF_002836795.1 Shewanella sp. 11B5
TATTTCGACTAACTCACCATATCCAAGCATGCTTCCTGACCATGTTACAACGCCTGCAGCAGTAGTTGTAACATCTGCCCCTTCTTTGCCGGCAAAATCAATACCTTTATGCATTGTTCGTCGGCCACTAAAAGGGTCATTTCGTAAACCATAGGGCGAAGATAACCAACCTTTATCGATTGGCCGCCCTGATATATAACGCTCTTCATCTATATGGAGATTAGATGCTACTGTTTCAAGTAGTGATAGCTGAACATTATTATTATCAATTCTAGATGCCAACTTATTCATTTCATCGATAAGCTGACTTAATTCGACACCATTGCCGATTTCGCTTAACCCGCCGATACCGACTTCTGTTGAGAAATCAAATTGGTCATCAAGGAGGTTATTTTGCGCTACTTGCTGCCCTAAGGCTTCAAGTCGGGTGATTTTGGCCTGCATTTTTGCCACATGAGCAACCAAAGTTGCTAACTGGGTTTCTGTTGCAGTTTTGAGTTCTACCACTTGTTGCTTTTGCTGTTGGCGAAGCTGTTTATTTTCATCAACTTTCGCTTGTTGGTTAGCAAAACGCTCAGTGCTATATTGATATATTCCTGTGCCGGTGGCCATCAGAATAATAGGTAGGAGTAACCAACGCTTACTTGGTTGCCAGCGCGTTACACCATTTCGACCTTGGATAAAAACTGTTACACTCATAGCCTAATTCAGCCATCTTATTATCATATGAAAAAGCCCCCTCAAGATCTCAGCAATTTAGTTCATTTGTCTGGGAGACTGCCTGAACTGGCCGAGAAAGCAGAACTACTTAATAATCTGAATCGTTATGTAAAACAGACGTTAAATGGTCCTGTGGCAGAGCAGCTCAAAGTCGCTAATCTCCGCCAGGGTGTTCTTGTTATTGAAACGACATCTGCAGCATGGGCTGCGAGAATAAACTTTCAAAAGCAGAAGCTATTAAAACAGCTTCAAACTGACACGCTTCCGATGCTTACTGCTATCGAGGTGAAAGTCAATCCTGGACTTGCCTTAGCAAAACCACAATCACAACCTAATCAAAATGTGATCA
>NZ_PJAP01000195.1:0-1067 GCF_002836795.1 Shewanella sp. 11B5
TCATTGGCACGGCTTTTTGCGCCCCAATCGCGAGGCAAACCGCATCATAATTGGCCACTAATTCGGTTAAGTTGGTATTTCGGCCAAGTTCAACTCCCGTTTTGATTTTAAGTCCATTGCGGGTGAGCAGTTCAATCTCTTTATCCAGTATATCTTTAGGCAAGCGGTACTCAGGAATACCGTAACGTAACCAGCCTCCTGCTTTAGGAGCCGACTCCATAATGGTCACATCGTGGCCATTATTAGACAAATAATAACCCGCGGTGAGTCCTGCAGGGCCACTGCCGATAATGGCAATGCGCTTGTTGGTAGCAGGTGCTTTTGGCGGAACATAAGACTCTGCATCGTGTAAATCTAAGTCTGCTGCATGACGTTTTAATTGACGAATCGCCACAGGTTCATCTACTAGCCCGCGGCGACACTGGGCTTCACAAAACGCGGGGCAAACACGGCCAATAGACAAGGGTAAAGGTAAGGTTTGCTTGATGACTTTGACAGCTTCTTTATGATCACCTCTGCCGATATGATACAGATACGATTGCACGTCAACGCCCGCTGGGCAGGCGGTTTGGCAGGGCGCTTCGCAATCGGCAAAGTGATCACTCAGAATATCTTTGAGTGCTTGTTGCCGAAGATGGCTTAAGTGGCTCGACTGAGTAATGACCTCTAAACCGGTTTCAAGCGGTGTTTCACAGGCACGAACACATCGTAAACTGCCATCATGGTTTTTGATTTGTACTTGGCACAAATTGCAGTGTTGTCTCTCTTGGCGATGAGAATAATCACATAAGCTAGGGATGTTAATACCGGCGTTTTTTGCTGCCTTTAACAAGTTGCCAGCTTTAGGAAGCGAAAGTGTTGTTCCGTCGATAGTGATATCAATCATTGCAAAGCCTTTTCATTTTTTGAGTCACGGGCAAAGTTTAATGCCTTTAAGGATGGGACGAGTAGGGCATCAATAGGCATAAACAACTAAACCTAAAATGGGATTAATGTCAGCAATGGCAGATTAAGCTGATAGCCTTGCTCTGGCATCTACAGTCTATGCATCAAGTTTAATTTGAGGA
>NZ_PJAP01000196.1:0-1065 GCF_002836795.1 Shewanella sp. 11B5
TATTATCAACATCAGAACTAAACATGGATCCGCTAAATTTCATTTGAGAAATTCAGTCATACATCCCTCCAAAACTAAAAACAACTCTGCTAAGTTAACGAATCACAAATAGAATAAGTTCTAAAAATTGACAGTATAAAAATGATTAACCGAAAAACGTGACTCATCGATTAATCACTGCTCATTGGAAATAGATACTTAAGCATAGTCAATTGAACATAGTCCCCAGTGAGGTTAGCGTTCAACACCCTTACTTAATCTTAATCTAATGAATAACATTATCAATAATAGTAAACCAAACCGAATATCAATTGTTCCGCCGCTGTAATTATTACTATGTTCCACCTTGGCAATTTTCTCTTCTTTAACTCTCACCTTAAATCGAGCTAACTCATCATCTAAGTTTTTAGTCATATCAGTGACCGCTAGATCAAAACCTTGCATCGATTTTTCTGCTAAGGTTTCATCAATACCTATGGCAGTAGTGCGTTTTTCAAGCTTACTGATCCCTGGCGCTCTAAAGAGCATTTTCCTACTTTTAATGTCAAATACTGCCGTATCGACAAATGTTTGTACGGTATTTTCATTGCCCGGAATCACATACATCCCCACGATTGTCCAATACAATAACGCGGCATTATTCTCTACCGACTGAGTCACTTGATCGTAAGACACCAAGGCCATTACGTCGACATCATATAAACGCCCAACTTGCTCTAATGTGTTAAAACCATCACCACCAGCAAGATAAGTACTCGGAATAACTTCAATGCAGTCAATATAATCATATTGGACAAAAGCCGCTTTCACTTTTTCTAGTAATTCATATTGGTCCTTACTATGCACGGCCTCTTTTTGAAAGCCTGTAGACGGTACAAAGGCAATACCGACTTTTACCGGTAATGTGAGCAATGGAACTTCGGCGCTATGTGCTGAATGGTCATCTTTATTAGGATACAAAAAGTCCATCAGGCTGCTAGAAACAGACTGTTTTCCCGACTGCTGGCTCACCAGCATACTGCATGAAGACAATAATAAAACTGATGCCATCGTACCTAACCATGT
>NZ_PJAP01000269.1:0-13570 GCF_002836795.1 Shewanella sp. 11B5
GTTAGATGAATTACCGCTATCATAATTTATCCACATAACCAAAATTGAATCAAAAAAACCAAAGTATTGATTTAAAGCAATTTTAATTGAACAATATAAAGCCTGAGTCATTGTGAGTTAAGCTGCTTTTTAAGGCGGAAATTGTTTTTTATTTGGCGGATGCTACGGCCACATTCATCAGTATAATTTATGTTATAGGAATTTGTTTTTTTTAGGTAATTAATTTTTGTACAATATTCCTACTAATTATATGTTCTGATTACAGCTTTTAAAGTGATTTTTGAGGTTTATCTGATATTCCATTAAATTTGTAGCCACTTTTTACTTATAAACTGAAGTAAACTAGAAGTGTTATGAATAAAAAATATCTTGACTAATGTAAACAAGAAACCATTAACAAGTGATTGAAAAAGGTTAATCTATACTGCTCAATAGCTTTTAGGCCATTCCGACTTAAAAACAACTGAAATCTTTACCCATGTTATAGGTTCTCGTTTTAGTCATGCCACTAGACCAATAGATCGATAGATCGATAGATAACGCCCACAAAAAAGGACTCTTGCGAGCCCTTTTACACGTAGATTGTGACAACCGATTTGTGAGCGGTTTAGCTATTGCAAGATCTAGCTACGCAACCCAATTCCACGCGATATCAAATAGTAAGCCAGAGTCCATAAGCTGACACAAAAACCAATCATAATAGCTATTGATAACGGTACGCTTAAGTCAGCAAAACCTAAAAATCCATAGCGGAATACGTTGATCATATATACCACAGGGTTTAAGGCTGATACGCCTTGCCAAAAAGATGGTAATAACGATAACGAGTAAAACACCCCACCTAAATAGGTTAACGGCGTGAGAATAAAGGTCGGAATAATACTGATGTCGTCAAAGCTTTTAGCAAATACCGCATTAATTAACCCGCCGAGTGAAAATAACACTGAGGTTAAAAACATGGTTAACACCACCAAGCCAACATGATGTAACGAGATATCAACAAACATCATCGCCACTGTGGTAACAATTAAACCAACACTTAACCCACGGGCGACGCCGCCGCCGACATAACCGGCTATCATCACGTAATGTGGCACTGGGGCAACCATGATTTCTTCAATGTTACGTTGAAACTTGGCGCTGTAAAACGATGAGGCCACATTAGAGTATGAACTAGTTATCACCGACATCATGATTAAACCTGGGGCGATAAACTCCATGTAGGTAACGCCGCCCATTTCACCAATGCGACTGCCGACTAAATTACCAAAAATTAAAAAATATAAAGTCATGGTTATGGCTGGCGGCACCAATGTTTGGATCCAAATACGGGTGAAGCGATTAATTTCTTTGGTTAAAATACTTTTAAAAGCCACAAAATACAGACTGTTCATTATTTTGACTCCTTGGCTTTTTCGACCAGTTCTACAAACAATTCTTCTAAGCGGTTGGCTTTGTTGCGCATTGACAACACTTCGATATTGGCGACGGTTAACTGGGTAAATAATTCATTAATGTTGTTCGATTTGGCCACATCCACTTCTAATGTGTGAGCGTCAGTTAAACGGCAATTCATGTTGCTCAATTGTGGTGCTACGTCGAGATCGTGTCGTAAATCGAAAATAAAGGTTTCAACATCTAGCTTGCTCAACAATGCCTTCATGGTGGTGCATTCCACCAGCAAACCGGTATCGATAATACCAATGGTGCGGCACAGCATTTCGGCTTCTTCAAGGTAGTGAGTGGTTAAAATAATAGTCACGCCTTGTTTGTTGATTTGTTTTAAAAATTCCCACATTGAACGACGCAGCTCAATGTCTACGCCAGCTGTTGGCTCATCTAAAATCAATAATTTAGGTTCGTGCATTAACGCGCGGGCAATCATTAAACGGCGTTTCATACCGCCAGACAGTTCGCGGGCTTGGGCGTGACGCTTTTGCCATAAATCAAGTTGGGTGAGATATTTTTCAGCGCGCTCTAATGCAACCGCTTTTGGTACGCCATAATAACCCGCTTGGTTAACGACTATTTGTTGCACGGTTTCGAACTGATTAAAGTTAAATTCTTGCGGCACTAACCCGATACATAACTTGGCATGTTCGAGCTGCTTATCAATATCAAAACCAAATACCGACACTGTTCCTGCGGTTTTCTGTACCAATGAGCTGATAATGCCGATAGTGGTAGATTTACCCGCACCATTGGGGCCAAGCAGGGCAAAAAAGTCACCTTGCTTTACCGTCAAACTGATCGACTTTACGGCTTCTACGCCACCTTTATAGGTTTTTTTAAGGTTTTCGATCACCAATGCATTGTTGGTGTTGCTCATTGTCATACCTCTAATCCATGAATTGCGAATCAAACATTTTCTAATACGTGCTTCTAAAGACGTAATGTAAATGAAAAAGACGCAGAAATATTTAGACACTTAAAACAAAACTCCCGCCTATAGCGGGAGTCTATCAATAAAAAGCCCCACTTAATCTAATGGCACTACTTTAGCGATGTAAGGCAAGTTGCGATACTGCTCTGCGTAGTCGATACCATAACCCACAATAAACTCGTCTGGGATGGTTATACCAATAAAGTCGACATAAACGTCTACTTCACGGCGTTCAGGTTTATCTAATAACGTACAAAGCGCTAGGCTTTTTGGCTCACGCAGCAATAACATCTCGCGCACTTTGTTTAAGGTGTTACCTGAGTCGATTAAGTCTTCAACGATTAATACGTCACGACCGGCGATGTCAGACTGTACATCTTTAAGCACTTTCACATCACGCGAGCTGTTCATGGTATTACCGTAGCTCGATACTGACATAAAATCGATTTCAACATGGCCTTTAATACGGCGACACAAATCGGCCATAAACACTACTGAACCTTTTAAAAGGCCAACCATTAATAAGCGTTCACTGTCGGCATAATGGGCATTAATACGTTCAGCTAATTGGTCTAGGGTTTTATTGATTTCTTGTTCAGAAATCATCATTTCAATGGTGTGCTTCATAAATCTCTCAATTGTCGATGTCGTGTGACTGAGTATGTCCATATCCCCAGCGACTCGTTAAGTCGTGTTCAATTCCCAAATGATCAAGTATTCGGGAAACCATGAAGTTTACCAGATCTTCTACTGATTTGGGATTATGATAAAAGCCTGGTGCCGCTGGCATGATGGTCGCGCCATTACGGGTTAGGCTTAACATATGCTCTAAGTGTATGGCACTAAAAGGAGTTTCCCGCGGAACAAGAATCAATTGCCCTCTTTCTTTTAATACTACATCTGCTGCTCTTTCGAGCAAATGATTACTCATACCCGTTGCAACAGCAGCCAATGTGCCTGTTGAGCATGGACAAATGACCATTTGTTTAGGCGCAGCGCTGCCAGATGCTGGCGGCGAAAACCATTCATCTTTGCCTAATACCACTAATTCACCTTTTAACGGTTCATCAACGTTATGCAGTTGTTCGAGTAATTGTGCTTTCGCTTTGTCTGGGTTCGCGCTTAATTGCAAACCGTGTTCTGTTGCTAACACCACCCGTGCGGCACTGGATATCATTAAAAACACTTGGTAATCGGCCGCAAGCAAACATTCAAGCAATTTAATGCCATAAGGCGCGCCAGATGCGCCCGTCCAGGCTAGGCTAATTGCTTTGGCTTTTTTGGCATAGGCCATGTTGTATCCTCTATCGGTTAAAGCCGTTACGCTAAAGCTTTAATCATTTTTTGGTGAATACCATTAAAACCACCATTACTCATGATAACTACGGTATCACCTTGATTTGCGGTAGCGGCAACTGCATTAATAATATCTTCAATGTTGTTAAACACAGTCACAGGGATTGGCGCATTAGCCATACTGGCTTTGATGTCCCAGTCAATATTGTCTGCTTGATATAAGTAGCCCACATCGGCTAATACCATCGAGTTGGCAAGAGTATCTTTATGTACTCCGCTTTTCATGGTGTTTGAGCGGGGCTCTAACACCACAATAATGTTGCCATTAGCATTGTCGCTGGAAGCTACTTTAGCTCGTAAGCCTTGTAAAGTAGTGGCAATAGCGGTGGGATGATGAGCAAAATCGTCATACACAGACACGCCATTTACGGTCGCTAATAGCTCTAAACGACGCTTTGGTGGACTAAATTGTGCTAACGCCTCAATAGCATGACTTGGCGCTACGCCCACATGACGAGCAGCCGCTATTGCCATTATGGCGTTTTCAATATTATGTTGACCTATTAATGACCAGTTTACTATCCCTTGCGACTCGCCCTTAAACAGTACTTCAAACTCATGACCATCGTCTGCAATAGTACGCGGCTGCCAAGCATTGGGTTCACCTTGGTTCGCTGAAACATTAACAGAATGCTCGGCTAAACCAGTGGTTAAGCTTGTGGCTTTAGAATAGATTTCTTGCTCGCTCCAACAGCCCATATCAATCACTTGTTGCACGGCTTCAACTTCGCGAGGCCAAATCACCTTGCCCTCGCCCGGCACAGTACGAATAACGTGATTAAACTGGCGTTGGATCGCCGCTAAGTCGGCAAAAATATCGGCATGATCAAATTCGAGATTATTGATCACTAAGGTGCGAGGATGGTAATGAACAAACTTAGAACGTTTATCAAAAAAGGCACTGTCGTATTCGTCGGCTTCTACTACAAAAAATACTGAGTTACCTAAACGAGCTGACACGCCAAAATTTTGCGGCACACCGCCAATTAAAAAACCTGGCTCGTAACCACAGTATTCTAAAACCCACGCTAGCATGCTGGAAGTAGAAGTTTTACCGTGTGTACCCGCTACAGCCAATACCCAACGGTCTTGCAAAATATGTTCAGATAAAAACTGCGGCCCAGATGTATATTTTATGCCGCGATTTAGTACCGCTTCTACACACGGGTTACCACGACTCATGGCGTTACCAATAACCACTAAGTCTGGTTGATTGTCGCCTTCTTTACCTAATTGAGCTGGATCAAAACCTTGGATTAACTCGATACCTTGTTGCTCAAGCTGGGTGCTCATCGGTGGATAAACGTTGGCATCACTGCCGGTCACCTTATGGCCCATTGCGCGGGCAAGTAGGGCTAAACCGCCCATAAAAGTGCCACAAATACCTAAAATGTGTACGTGCATACTTAACTCTAATTGATCCGTAATATGGCGGTTATTCTAATCTATTGTGCAACAGAATGTCAGTTAACAATGATTGAAATTAATCTAGGGTCTGTTGCTAATACAAAATAAAAAACAGTCCCATACTGAGTAAGGTTGTGAGCAAGGTATTGCGGGTAACATAAGCCAGCACTGTGGCCACCAGCGCACAAGTTAAATAAGGATTATGCACACTAATAGCTAGCTGGCCTTCTGGTGCAAATACAATAGGGGCTAATATGGCAGTTAATACCGCAGGTGCTGAATAGCTTAAAAACGTTAAGGTGTTTTTACTTAAGCGAATAGGCAATTTAGGTTCTAGCAATAAATGTCGGCTGACAAATACCACTGCCGCCATTGATAAAATAATCAACCAGGTCATACGTTTTTATCCTTATGCGCGGCTACCGAACGCGAAGTATCTGAATGCGCTGTAACCGAATGAGCGTGTTCTGAACTAGCACTGTCTGAATGATCATTCTTTGAATTAGAGGCGGCTGATACCTTACTGTCCTCATTGGTAAATTTAGCGTAGCCCATGCCTGCTGCCATACCCGATATTGCCGCAATTAACAGCCCTGCTTGGATCGCGAACACTGCGCACACCACTGCTAACGTAAGCGACACTAAAACGCAGACTAATATTGACGGCTTTTTTACTGTCGGTACTACTAAGGCGATAAATGTGGCGGCGATGGCAAAGTCGAGCCCAAGTTCGCCTAAATTATCGATAGACTGCCCTGCAACAATGCCGAGTAAGGTGGCAATATTCCAGCCGATATAAAAAGTTAGCCCACCACCCAAAGCGTACCAGCGATCAAACTGGTGTTGGATTGGTTTATCGCCATGGTGAGCTTGATTAGCAATAGCAAAGAGTTCATCTGTGAGTAAAAAACCCAGCCCTAAACGCCATTTTAGCGGCAACGGGCTAATATGAGTACGCATGGCCATGGCATACAATAAATGCCTTGAAGTAATTAGTAAGGTAGTTATCAGAATACTGCCGATACCAATACCAGCTTTTATCATGCCGAGCGCAACTAACTGGGCGCTGCCAGCAAAGATAATGGCCGACATCGCTTGGCTTTCAACGGCTGTAAGGCCAACTTCAAGGGCGAACGAGCCTGCTAAAATCCCCCAAGGGATGACTGCTATTGTTAGCGGCATAACGGCAAGCCCGCCCGCTAAAAATGATTTGGTTTTAGTGGTAGTCACACTGATAGATTCGGTTGCGCTCACATCATCTCCTTATTCTGCACTGTCATCTCCTTATGCTGCACTGATAACGCTAACGCGCTAAGTGACAAGAAGATTAGCTTAACGTGAATAAATGAATAAAGCCCCTGAAAATTGATCATTATGGAGAAATTTCAAGCGATGTTGTTGGTCGAGCACTTTAATCCATTAACGAAAAATGCTATTAACACCCAGTGCTAAAACGAAAAATGCCGCTCACGTTAAGTGAACGGCATTACGCTAAAGCGTCTTTTTAATATCTATTTATCAGTCATTTTACAACTGAAGCAATGTTGATATTACTTGGTTTCTACTGCTGCAGGCGTTTTCTCTACTGAAATCAATTCAACTTCAAAAACCAATGTTGAGTTAGCAGGAATAGTGCCAGTATCACGTTCGCCATAGGCTAATTCTGATGGGATAACAAACTTATACTTAGCGCCCACAGGCATTAACTGTACGCCTTCAGTCCAACCAGGAATAACACGGTTAAGTGGAAACTTAGCGGTTTCACCACGTGCGTATGAACTGTCAAATTCAGTGCCATCAGTTAACGTGCCACGGTAATGAACTTCAACAGTATCTTCTGCGGCAGGCTTGTCACCACTACCAGCTTCTAATACTTCATACTGTAAACCAGACTCAGTCGTGGTTACGCCTTCTTTGGCTTTATTGTCTTCTAAGAATTTTTTGCCATCTGCAATTGATTTAGCAGCTAAAGTTTCAGCTTGCTCTAAACGCTTATCGTTTAGTTTTTTATCTAGGTTTTGTAATACAGTCTGCATTTCTTCTTCAGTTAACTGCATTTCTTCGCCTAAGCCATCGCTAAAGCCTTTAATCACCATAGCGCGGTCAACAGCAAAGCCTAATTCTTCTTGCTCTTTAATGTGGCCAGACATGTACTTACCAATTGAACCACCAACACTATATGCTTCTTTTTGAACGTCAGTTGTTAATTCAACTTTCTTTTGAGCAACGTCTTGTTCTTGATTACACGCAGTAAGGCCAACAACGGCTAATGCAACTAACGATAATTTGTAAATAGATTTCATTAAAGCTTCCTCAGCATCCTATAGTGGTTACAATAACCTTAATACATTCAATCAATGAGATGTTTAAGTGGTCATGTTCTTTCGCCACTTTATACTAGTTAAAACGGTTATACCATTGGGTAAACCTTATATGACAAGGTTTAGGACAATAATTCAAGGAGCAAGTTCATGATACGCGTTCCAATGCTGTTTTTTTGGCCAACTTTAGTCTTAGTAAGCCTATTATCTGCATGCCAACCAACAGCAACTAAAGTTCAGGTCATCACTACCGATGCCAGTTACAGTGCAAGTCTGTCAAATGATGCAACCATTGCCTTGGTTAGCACGGCTCATAATGGCGTACAGGTATGGGATCTTACTGACTCAACGTTGTCTTACCAATGGCTCCAAGGCCAACAACAAAATACCAGTAACGTCATTGATACCGCCATATCAGCTAATAATCTGTATGCAGCAACCATTAGCAGCCACTCACTTGCGATATGGCGATTAACCGATGGTTCATCTGTTGGATGGTGGTCTTTGCCTTCTTATGCGCAAAGTGTCGCAATTGCTAATACAGGGCAAACCCTTGTTGGCTTAGTCGATGGATCTGTGATGTCATTGTCACCTGAAAAATCACGCTTAATTCAGTTTTTAGGCCATCATGAAAAAGTGAATAGTGTGTCCATTAGTGCCGATGGCAACACCGCATTGAGCGGCGGTAATGATGGTAAAGTATTACTTTGGCAAGCCCAAACCGGTCAACCATTACAACAATGGCAGCTAGCGTCCCGCATCACTAAAGTGGCGATTAACGATTCAGCGACTCTCAGTTTTGCAAGCGATATCACCGGAAATGCCACCCTGTGGCAGTCGGATACAGGTAATCCAATAAGTCATCTCGATATTAATCGACGCCAAATGAATTTTTCAAGTGCTCGCTTTGTGGATAATGACCAGCAATTGCTCACAGGTACCCCATCAAGAGAAATATTTTTATGGCAAATAGACACCGGTAAACGACTTTCTCGCTGGGAAGTTCAATTGAGTAAAAACACCCAAAACAAAGGCGCTGTAGTATACTCTGCCGCAATGATAGCGCCTGGCTCAATCGTCAGTATTAGCAGCCAAGGTTTAGTTGAATATTGGCAGTAATAACTCAGTAATAAATTAAGTAATAAGAGGTCAACATGGAAAGCGTTTTACAAAAGATTGATGATCTTGAAATGAAACTATCATTTCAAGATATCTCCATTGAAGAGTTAAACCAAGAAGTGATAAAACTCAATGCATTAGTTGCCAGACAGCAACAGCAAATGCTATTAATGGTCAATAAACTGCATTCTATTGAGCCAAGTAACATGGCGTCTTCTGCCGAAGAGACTCCGCCACCCCATTACTAAAGCCTTGCGACTATAAAACATATTTTAGGATATTTTGGCTGTCATCATATTCAGCTGATATTCAGCAAATATGATATAGACTGTCATTTAAACCAAGTGAATAGTCAGTACGATAGCATGAGACTATGCAAGCAATAACCTTGCTTGCCCATAACGATTTACACCATAAATTAGATTATTCTAGGTCGTCATCTAACGTAAATAACTAAGGACAGCCGTCACCTATGCAGCCAAAGCCACTACTCAGCATTGCTACCACAGGCGAACAGATACTGACTCAAATTGCTGAGCCAGTGACGGTGTTTGACGACGCATTACATACCTTAGCCGATAACATGCTCAGCACTATGCTGAATGCTAACGGGGTCGGTATTGCAGCAACGCAAGTATTCAGTAACGCTGCAATGTTTATCATGGCGTCAAATCCAAACGAACGTTATCCCGATGCGCCATCAATGCCTCCAATGATAGTCATAAACCCACAGATTCTATCGGCATCTGCCGCGACAGAAGCTGATGTAGAAGGTTGCTTATCCATTCCAGGTCAGCGGCTATCTATTGCGCGACACAGCGAAATAGAAGTTCAGTATCAATCGCTTGATGGTCAGTTACATCAACAAACATTAACGGGATTTGTTGCGCGTATTTTTCAACATGAATATGACCACCTGCAGGGTATTACTTTACTTGAACGGGTCAACATCATGACACCTCAGATACTGGTGCCACAATGTTAAGAACATTCTGTATTGGGTTGACTCTCAGTCTTGGCCTATCTGGTTGTGCCTTTAATAGTGTGTTTGTTAACTATCCATCGCAAATAGCGCCATACAAGCAACAACTCAATAGCGATTCACCAACAGCAAAAATCACTGATTTGGCCGACAATATTAGCGGCAATGATGGCTTACTTTACGCCCAAGAATCTGGGCGTATTATGCAGATTGCGGGTGACTTTACTGGCAGTAAAACCTATTACCAGCAAGCCATTGACGATTACCAGATTTTCGATGATAAAGCCATCGTGAGTGCGAGTAAGTTAGGCGCTGGGGCAAGCAGTATTTTACTCAACGATAATGCCATTCCTTACCGAGGCCCAGGTTATGAGCGCATTATGTTGCATCAATATCAGGCGTTTAATTATTTATTTAGTGGTGATGCTCAAGGGGCATTAGTAGAAGTTCGCCGCAGTAATGAACTGCAAAGCATGGAACAAGCACGCTATCAGAAATCACAAAAGTCAGTGCAAGACATGGCCAATGGCACCATTGACGCGCAAGTAGCCCAATTAAGCAAAGAAGCCGGCAATGTCACCAGTTCATTTCTAAACGCTTACAGCTATTACACTACTGGTTTGTTGCACGAACTCGCCAGCGAGCCTAATGATGCGTTTATTGATTACCGAAAAGCAGCACAAATTACCCCAGACAATGTGTATTTACAGCAAGATTTAGTCCGTTTAGCTAAACAACTGGGGATGCCTCAATACGACGAGTTTAAACGTCGCTGGGGAGAGGCGGTAATGCCTACACCCGATCAAGGCCAAGTTGTATTTATTATTGAACGTGATTTTGTACCAGAAAAACAGAGTATTACGGTACCTTTTCCACTTAACGGTAATATTCAATCAGCGTCATTAGCGACCTATCAGCCACAACGTCTGTTAATGAATAACAGCCAAATCCAAGGATTAGGCACGCCACTAACAGCACAAACCATTGCTAACATTGACGCGCTAGCAATTAATGCATTAAAAGAAGATTTACCCGCTGCGCTGTTTAGACAAGCAGCAAGAATTTATGCTAAATACCAAATGAATCGCAGTGTACAAAGCAGCAGCCAACGAGCCAACAATCAAGTAGATGCTGCTGCGATGGTAATGCAAATATTTAATGTTATCACCGAGCAAGCCGACCGTAGAAGTTGGTTAACCCTGCCTCGCCAGGCTCAAATTGCTCGACAATTTATCGATGCCGGCAGCTATAATGTTCGCTTAAATAGCAGCCAAAATGTAAATATTGACGTAAAACCAAACCGTACAACATTAATTTGGGCAATAGAGACTGGAAATCGTACCCGTTTTTATTCGATAATCATCTGATAGATGATAATTGCTTATCAACTGTCACTCATCACCAATGGAATTTACTATGAAAAATTTGAAACTGATATTTGTATTAGCTGCAGTAATGGGGCTGAGCGCCTGTCAATCTAAAGTAGAGTATGGTGACGCGACGGAAGTCGAAACCGTTAACGAAAACTTCGGTTCAACTGATCTGCAAGTCATCGCCGCAAAAATGGTCGACAGCATGATGGCATTCCCACCAGTTGTGGTAATGACACAGAGCAACCGCCCGATTGTATTTGTAGACAAAATTAAAAATAAAACTTCTGAGCATATTGATACAGAATCAGTGACCGACACCATTAGCAATAAGCTATTACGCTCTGGTAAGTTCCGTTTTATTGATATGACTAAGGTTGATACTGTACGTAAACAACTTGATTATCAAAACAATGCTGGCATGGTAGACCCATCTACGGCAATTAAATTTGGCCGTCAAATTGGTGCGCAATATATGCTTTATGGCAACTTATCCAGCATCGTTAAACAAGATGGCAGCACCAAAGATGTTTACTACAAAATGACCATGCGGTTAATGGATCTTGAAACTGGCCTAATTGAATGGTCAGATGAAAAAGAAATCCGTAAAATGAAATCAAAGTCTTTTTTAGGCTTATAAATCACTACTCATAGCACTAAAGCCGACATTGTTGTCGGCTTTTTCATACATCTAATAAAAAGTTAGGAACACTAACGTGAAATTGTTATCCACTGAATTGTTTAGTCCTCGGGTCATCAAAACCAGTCTCATTGCATTATGTTGTGCTAGCGTTGTTAGCTGTAGCAGCTCACTTTCAACAGCATCCTTACAACGGGATGGCTCTGCCTATATCAGCCAGGTGCAAGCACAAGCAAGATCCAGCGTAGTATCAAATGCACAATATGAACTGACTTTCTTTTTAAGTGAGCACAGTCAATTTAGTGCAAAGTCAATTGTCCACTTTGACTTAAGCAGCGTGCCAAAATCACTGACGCTTGACCTTAACAAAGCCAATATTAAGCAATTTATTGTTAACGGAACCAAGGTATACCCGAATTATAATGGCGCTTATATTGTGTTAAATCAAAGTCTATTGGTTGATGGCCACAACACTGTAGAAGTTGAATTTACTCGAGAACACAGCACCAATGGCGAAGGCTTACATCGTTTTGTCGACCCAGTAGACAGTAAAGTTTATTTGTATTCACATTTTGAACCAGCAGCCGCTCAACAAATGTTTGCAGTATTTGATCAACCGGATCTTAAAGCCAGTTATCAAATTAATGTTCATGCTCCCAAAGATTGGCAAGTAATCAGTGCCATGCGTGAAACCAATGTGGTTGACCAAGGCGATACTAATTTATGGACCTTCCCTACTACACCCAAATTAAGCCCATATAACTTCTCTATGCATGCTGGTCCATATCATGTTTGGGAAGATAACTCAGGCCGTTATCCAATGCGTTTATTTTCGCGTCAGTCTGTTGCCAACCAAGTCACCCCTCAAGATTGGTTTACCTATACCAAACAAGGTTTAGACTTTTTTGATCGCTACTTTGGCATTGCTTATCCGTTTAAAAAATACGACCAAGTATTGGTGCCAGACTTTTTATACGGCGCCATGGAAAACGCAGGAGCAATCACTTTTTCTGAAGACCGTTTCTTATTTAATGCCAAGATGACGGCCGAACAAAAAGAACGGTTAGCTGGCGTTATCATGCACGAAATGGCGCACCAATGGTTTGGCGACTTAGTCACCATGAAGTGGTGGAATGGCTTATGGTTAAATGAAAGCTTTGCCTCATTTATGGGCACCCTTGCTACGAGTGAAGCCACTGAATTTAGTCATGCATGGCGCACCTTTTATGCCTCTGGTAAACAAGCTGCATATCATCAAGACAGCTTAGTCACGACTCACCCAATTGAAGTGCCTGTGGCCACCAGCCAAAATGCCTTTGATAATATCGACGCCATTACTTATCAAAAAGGCGCATCGACTATCAAACAATTGCGTCATTTACTCGGCGAAGAAACCTTCCGCCGTGGAGTGAGCCAATATTTACAACAATACAGTTATCAAAATGCTGAGCTTAATGACTTTATCGACAGTCTAGCCAAAGCCAGTGGCCGTGATTTGTCTTTATGGACCAAAGAATGGTTGTACGCAGCGGGGGTGAATACCATCAAAGCTCAGTACACATGTCAGCGAGGTCAAATTGACTCATTTGGTTTAGTGCAAACATCTGATGATGAAGAACATCCAACACTACGTGAGCAACGAGTACAACTAGGGTTGTTCAATAAAACTCGATATGGACTAGAAAAACAACAAGTGATTGCAGTGACATACAAAGGCGCTTATACCGAGGTTGATGAGCTAATTGGCGAGGTTTGTCCTGATTTAGTTTATCCAAACTATGATGACTGGGGATTTGTGAAAGTAGCACTAGACTCTAGCTCATTTAACACCGCCAAACAGTCTCTAGGCCAAGTTACCGATCCGCTATTACGCTCTATGTTGTGGCAAAGCATGTGGGACAGCGTCATTGATGGTAATACATCATTGGATCAGTTTTTAAATATCGCGTTAATTAATGCGCCACTTGAAAAAGACTACACTATTTTAGGTCA
>NZ_PJAP01000384.1:0-7690 GCF_002836795.1 Shewanella sp. 11B5
AGGCAACTCTTCGCGCATTTGCTCGATCTGTTCAGCTAAGTTGATAGCTCGTAGCAATTCAAGAACTGCTTCAGCACCCATTTTAGCTTCAAACTCGTCACCGTATTCTTCTAACGCATCAAGATACGTTTCTTCGGTTAGCATTTGGCCGCGCTCAAGCGTGGTCATGCCAGGCTCGATCACAACAAATGATTCGAAATACAGTACGCGTTCAATATCACGCAACGTCATATCTAGCATTAAGCCAATACGTGACGGAAGTGATTTTAAGAACCAAATGTGGGCAACTGGGCTAGCCAGATCAATGTGACCCATGCGCTCACGACGCACTTTAGTCTGGGTAACTTCTACGCCACACTTTTCACAAATAACACCACGATGCTTCAAACGCTTGTATTTACCACACAAACATTCGTAATCTTTAACTGGACCAAAGATACGCGCACAGAACAAACCTTCACGTTCAGGCTTGAATGTACGGTAGTTAATGGTTTCTGGCTTCTTTACTTCACCAAAAGACCAAGAACGGATTAGATCTGGCGAGGCCAAACCAATTTTTATACCGTTAAATTCTTCAGTCTTACTTTGCTGCTTAAGAAACTTTAATAAGTCTTTCACGTTTCTCTCCTGAAGGAGTTAAACCAGGTGCTTTGCTGATGCAAAGCACCCTTGGTTACCAAACATTGCTTAAGTGCGATGCTTACTCTTGGTCCAACTCGATATTAATACCAAGTGAACGAATTTCCTTCAACAATACGTTGAAAGACTCAGGCATGCCTGGTTGCATCTGATGGTTACCGTCGACGATGTTTTTATACATCTGAGTACGACCGTTAACGTCATCTGACTTAACTGTTAGCATTTCTTGTAGAGTATAAGCAGCACCATATGCTTCAAGTGCCCACACTTCCATCTCACCGAAACGCTGACCACCGAATTGAGCTTTACCGCCCAATGGTTGTTGAGTCACTAAGCTGTATGAACCCGTAGAACGAGCATGCATCTTGTCATCAACTAAGTGGTTCAATTTAAGCATATACATGTAACCAACGGTTACTTTACGCTCAAATTCGTTACCGGTACGGCCGTCACATAATGTCAACTGGCCAGACTCAGGTAAGCCTGCAAGAGCAAGCATTTGCTTGATCTCTTTCTCTTTAGCACCGTCGAATGCTGGTGTTGCAATTGGAATACCACCTTTAAGGTTGGTAGCCAAGCGCACAACTTCATCATCAGTAAACGAATCGATATCAACGCGCTGAAGCACGTCATCACCTAATTCGTACACTTGCTTGATGTAACCACGAAGTTCGGCAATTTCACGCTGCTCTTCAAGCATAGCAGTAATCTTATTACCGATACCTTTAGCTGCTGCGCCCATGTGGACTTCAAGTACCTGACCGATGTTCATACGCGATGGTACGCCCAATGGGTTAAGTACGATGTCTACAGGATTACCTTCTTCGTCGTATGGCATGTCTTCAACAGGACAAATCTTCGAGATAACACCTTTGTTACCATGACGACCCGCCATCTTGTCACCAGGCTGGATAGTACGTTTAACTGCAAGGTAAACCTTAACAATCTTCAATACACCAGGAGCCAAGTCATCACCTTGGGTGATCTTACGACGCTTAATTTCAAATGTCTTATCAAAGTCAGCTTTTAGCTCTTCGTGCTGTTCAGCTAACTGCTCTAATTCAGTTTGTTTAGTTTCGTCGTCGATAACTTGAATCAATACGTCTTTACGTGGGATCTCAGCTAACTTAGCTTCAGAATAACCCACAGACAGTAACAAGTTACGTGCACGGCCCAATACGCCTTCTTCAAGGATCTTGAACTCTTCGCCTAAGTCTTTACGAGCTTGACGAACGTGCATGTCTTCAATTTCAAGCGCACGCTTGTCTTTCTCAACGCCGTCACGGGTAAATACCTGTACGTCGATGATGGTGCCTTTCACTGAGTTAGGAACACGTAATGAGCTGTCCTTAACATCAGACGCTTTTTCACCAAAAATAGCTCGGAGTAGTTTCTCTTCAGGGGTTAACTGTGTTTCACCTTTAGGTGTCACTTTACCCACTAGAATGTCGCCACCCTTCACTTCTGCACCAATATAAACGATACCTGATTCATCTAGTTTAGATAAAGCAGACTCACCTACGTTTGGAATATCAGCAGTGATTTCTTCGCTACCCAATTTAGTATCACGAGCAATACAAGAAAGCTCTTGGATATGGATAGTAGTGAAACGGTCTTCTTGCGCTACGCGCTCAGAAATTAAGATCGAATCTTCGAAGTTATAACCGTTCCAAGGCATGAACGCGATACGCATGTTCTGACCAAGAGCCAAATCACCTAAATCGGTAGATGGACCATCTGCCAATACGTCACCACGAACCACAGGCTCACCAACAGAACAACAAGGACGTTGGTTAATACAAGTGTTTTGGTTTGAACGGGTATATTTAGTTAGGTTATAAATGTCGATACCGGCTTCACCTGCGTGTAGCTCATCTTCATTTACTTTAACTACGATACGACTAGCATCAACATAATCAACCACACCGCCACGTTTAGCAGCTACAACCACACCAGAGTCAACAGCAAGAGTACGTTCAATACCCGTTCCGACTAACGGCTTATCAGCACGTAAAGTTGGTACTGCTTGACGTTGCATGTTTGCACCCATCAATGCGCGGTTAGCATCATCGTGTTCTAAGAACGGAATTAATGATGCTGCAACAGAAATAATCTGTTGTGGAGATACGTCCATATACTGAACATCAGCTGCGCGCATAAAGGTAGATTCACCTTTGTGGCGACAAGCAATTTGTTCTTCTGCCATACGGCCATCAGCATCAACTTCGATGTTAGCCTGAGCAATAACGTAACGACCTTCTTCGATTGCTGATAAGTATTCAACATCATCAGTAATCACACCATCAACCACTTTGCGGTAAGGTGTTTCTAAAAAGCCGTAAGAGTTAGTACGTGCAAAACTTGCTAACGAGTTGATTAGACCAATGTTTGGACCTTCTGGGGTCTCAATTGGACATAAACGACCGTAGTGAGTTGGATGTACGTCACGAACTTCGAAACCAGCACGCTCACGAGTCAAACCACCTGGACCAAGCGCAGAAATACGACGCTTATGCGTTACTTCTGATAGCGGGTTGTTTTGATCCATAAACTGTGACAACTGTGAAGAACCAAAGAATTCTTTCACTGCCGCAGAAATTGGCTTAGCGTTAATTAAGTCTTGTGGCATAAGCTCGTTTAAATCGCCTAAAGATAGACGTTCACGAACAGCACGCTCAACACGGACTAAACCAACACGGAACTGATTTTCAGCCATTTCACCAACGCTACGAATACGACGGTTACCTAAGTGGTCAATATCGTCGACTTCATCATAACCGTTACGGATTTCGATGATTTTCTTCATAACAGATACGATGTCTTCTTTAGACAACACACCGTTACCTTCGTCTTCAGCAATCTCAAGACGACGGTTGAACTTCATACGACCTACTTTAGATAGGTCATAACGCTCTTCACTGAAGAATAGGTTTTGGAATAAACCTTCAGCTGCATCTTTGGTTGGTGGCTCGCCAGGACGCATCATACGATAGATTTCAACTAGCGCTTCTAAGCGGTTAGTTGTTGAATCAATGCGCAATGTGTCAGCAATATAAGCACCATGATCAAGATCATTGATAAATAAAGTATCAATATTCTTAATACCAGCAAGTGATAACTTAGCTAAATCTTCTAAAGTAATCTCGCTGTTTGCAGTCACTAAAACTTCACCGGTATCTTCATCGATGTAGTCTTGAGCAGCATACTTACCAACAATATAATCTACTGGCACTTCTAGCTCAGTAGTATTGGTTTTTTCAAGTTGCTTAATATGACGTGCAGTGATGCGACGACCAGCTTCAACCAATAAAGCGCCTTCAGCATCTTTAATGTCATAGCCAGCAGTTTCACCACGTAGACGGTCAGGCACAAGTGCCATGACTAATGAATCTTTTTTAATCTTAAACTCAATACGCTCGAAGAATAAATCGAGGATATCTTGAGTAGAATATTCAAGCGCACGTAAGATAATAGTCGCTGGTAATTTGCGACGACGGTCAATACGAACGAATAGAGCATCTTTAGGATCAAATTCAAAGTCAAGCCATGAACCACGGTAAGGAATAATACGTGCGTTATACAGCACCTTACCAGAAGAGTGGGTTTTACCACGGTCATGATCAAAGAACACACCTGGAGAACGGTGTAACTGAGACACGATTACACGCTCAGTACCGTTAATAACGAAAGTACCGTTATTAGTCATCATAGGAATATCACCCATGTAGACTTCTTGCTCTTTAATGTCTTTAACAGTGCCAGCAGCAGCTTCACGGTCGAACAACACCATGCGTAATTTAACGCGTAGTGGTGCCGAATAAGTTACACCGCGGATCTGACATTCTTTCACATCAAAAACTGGCTCACCTAGCTTGTAGCTGACATATTGCAGCTCAGAATAGCCAGAAAAGCTCTTGATAGGAAAAACGCTACGGAATGCGGCTTCTAAGCCACGCTCACCCGTAGGGTCATGATCGGTGAACTTCTTAAAAGAGTCTAACTGGATAGACAATAAATAAGGGATGTCCAAAACTTTTGGACGCTTACCAAAGTCTTTGCGAATACGCTTCTTTTCAGAATAGGAGTAAACCATGGGTTTCCTCTGCTTACGAGATGTGACCAAGACTGAAATTAATATTAATTAAATCAGCACGTTTGCCTATCACCCTTGTTGACAAGAACCTAACCAGTAATCTCTGCTAGGGACTGTTAAAACTGGCGACAAAAGGTGAAAAAAATCGCCTGCGCATAAAGCGCAAAAAAGGCCAACGGTTAAAAAACCGTCAGCCTTCACCCAATCACTTGGGTGATGCAAGCTAAATTATAGCTTACTTAACTTCAACAGAAGCACCAGCGGCTTCTAGATCAGCTTTAAGAGTTGCAGCTTCTTCTTTAGACACAGCTTCTTTAACTGCGATTGGAGAAGATTCAGCCATAGTCTTAGCTTCTTTCAGGCCTAAACCTGTAGCGCTACGAAGAGCTTTAATAACAGCTACTTTGTTTTCGCCGAATGAAGTAAGTACTACGTCAAATTCTGTTTGCTCTTCAGCAGCAACAGCGTCGCCGCCGCCTGAAACTACTGCAGCAGCAGCAGAAACGCCGAATTTCTCTTCCATAGCTTCGATTAGTTCAACTACTTCCATTACAGACATTGCTGCAAAAGCTTCTAACATTTGGTCTTTAGTGATAGACATTAGAAATATTTCCTATTGTTCTGAATTCAATTTTATTAAGCTGCCAGCCTAAAATTAAGCGGCGTCTTGTTTTTGATCGCGAAGGGCGGCCAATGTACGAACGAACTTGCCAGCAGATGCTTCTTTCATAGTCATCATCAACTGAGCTAGTGCTTCTTCGTATGTTGGTAGTTTCGCTAAACGATCAATATCAGCTGCAGGGATAAACATCCCTTCGAAAGCTGCACCTTTAACTTCAAATTTTGCTTGTCCCTTAGCGAAGTCTTTTAAAAGACGCGCTGCAGCACCTGGATGCTCGTTAGAGAAAGCTATTAAAGTTGGGCCAGTGAACGTTTCTGCTAGGCACTCAAAAGCTGTACCTTGAACTGCACGACGAGCAAGAGTGTTACGTACTACACGTACAAACACACCATTTTCGCGAGCAGCTTTACGCAGACCGGTCATAGCACCTACAGTTACGCCACGTGAATCGGCAACAACTGCAGAAAGTGCACCTTTGGCAGCTTCGTTGACTTCAGCAACAATTGCCTGTTTGTCTTCGAGTCTTAATGCCATTGGCTTTACTCCTGGATTCTACCTAGAGAATTTTCTCTAGTATTTACCAAATTAAACACTTATGTGTTTAATTACTTACGGTGCAGATTTTCCAGTAAAAAAATTTAGCTGGGGCCTGACACCGTCTACGCTGGAAATTAAGTTAATCTAACGATTAACACCTGCGGTCTTGGACGGAAACCGACTCTAATATGCAAAAAGTTAAAAACTAATGCATAAAAGCGGCTTCAACCCACAAAGTGCGCGCATTATAGACTAATACGCGCGCTTTGTATATTACTTCGCTTCTTCCAGAGAACCCTGGTCGATAGCAACACCTGCACCCATAGTGGTAGAGATGCTAATCTTTTTCACGTAAATGCCTTTAGCAACTGCAGGCTTAGCCTTTTTCAGTGCTGACACTAACGATTCTAAGTTTTCTCTCAACTGCTCAGTTGTAAAAGTTACTTTACCGATAGTTGTATGAATAATACCGTTTTTGTCGTTTCTGTAACGAACTTGACCCGCTTTGGCATTCTTAACTGCTTCAGCAACGTTTGGCGTTACTGTACCAGTTTTAGGGTTAGGCATTAAACCACGTGGGCCTAAGATTTGACCTAACATACCAACAACGCGCATTGCATCTGGAGATGCGATAACAACGTCAAAGTTCATTTCGCCAGCTTTAACTTTTTCAGCTAAATCTTCCATACCCACTAGTTCAGCGCCAGCAGCGATAGCAGCTTCAGCGTTTGCACCTTGTGTGAATACAGCAACACGAACATCACGACCAGTACCATGTGGAAGTACAGTAGCACCTCGCACGTTTTGATCTGATTTACGAGGATCGATACCTAGATTAACAGCTACGTCAACACTCTCAACAAATTTAGCAGTCGCTAATTCTTGTAAAAGTACTACGGCTTCGTTGATGTCATACAATTTTGTTGCATCAACTTTTTCGCGGATAACGCGAGCACGCTTAGTTAGCTTTGCCATTATATTAATCCTCTACTACCAAACCCATTGAACGTGCAGTACCTTCAATTGAGCGAGTCATCGCTTCAATATCAGCACCAGTCATATCAGCAGCTTTAGTTTCAGCAATTTCCTGAACTGCGCTACGCTTGATAGTACCTACTTTTTGAGTATTAGGACGGCCAGAACCTGATTTCAGACCAACTGCTTTAAGCAGTAGGAAAGATGCAGGTGGAGTCTTAGTCTCAAAAGTGAAAGAACGGTCATTATATACAGTGATAACAACAGGAATTGGCATGCCTTTTTCGAACTTCTCAGTACGAGCGTTGAATGCTTTACAGAATTCCATGATGTTCACACCTTTTTGACCTAAAGCAGGTCCAACTGGTGGAGACGGGTTTGCAGCGCCAGCTGCTACTTGTAGCTTAATATAAGCTTCAATTTTCTTTGCCATGTCGACATTTCCTCAATTTGGGTTCAAACGCATGTTGGCGACATGCCAATACGCTCCCCTGAAAACAACGGGTGCGAATTATATAAAAATACGCACCCGCAAACAATGTTTATTTTGTAGTTATTTTAATCAGCTTTTTTCAACTTGATTAAAATCTAATTCTACTGGTGTTGAACGACCGAAAATCATCACCGAAACTTTAATACGGTTCTTTTCATAATCGACTTCTTCGATAGTACCGTTAAAGTCAGCAAATGGACCGTCACACACACGAACAACTTCACCCGGCTCGTACATAATACGATGAGTTGGTGATTCAACAGTGTCTTGAAGACGTTGAAGAATAGCGTCAGCTTCCTTGTCAGAAATCGGGGCCGGGCGATCGGATGTA
>NZ_PJAP01000197.1:0-1060 GCF_002836795.1 Shewanella sp. 11B5
TGAACGTCGACAAGAGCTGTTACGTCAACGTGTTAGCCTGCTTGAAGAAGAAATTACCTCGCTAATGAATATTGCCACTCATAATGAGAAAATATTTAAATTTAATACCGAATTGTCGTTTAAAATGCTTGCGAGCCAAGATTTAGGTGAGCTGCGTTTAGTGTTGTCAGAAGGATTAAAAAACGAGTTTGGTTTTAGTCATGTCAGGTTAATTACTGTGCACGATATTGACAGCGAATTAGCTAAAATTTGGCGTCATCGCGTCCAAAGTGGTTATTATTTTGGTCGGTTAACTCAATCAGAATCTAAGCGTTTGTTTGGTAGTGAAGTTGGCTCTGTGGCGTTAACTAAATTATCTGATGAAAATGGCCAAGTGATATTTGCTATAGCCAGTAATGACCCAACGCATTTCCACCCCGATATGGACTCATTGTTATTCAGCCAATTGCGTCGTTTATTAGACCATATGTTGCCGAAAATGTAATCGTTAAGCTATGTGTTTTAAATGAGCATTTTTCAACGATGAAATAGACTTAAATGGCGACGGCCTGAGTCGTTACAATCTGGGAGTACCTTGATGAAGCCAACAGACTGGCAGACGATATTTAGCAGACATTTGTCTTCAGAAAGACAGCACTCAGCCTATACCGTGCGTAACTACATGTTTGAATTACGTCGTGTCGAAGACATGTTAGCTGAATCAACTCAACTGATTGAAGTTAGCCGTGATCAGCTGCAATCAATAATGGCAACATTACACCGTAAAGGGTTGAGTCCTCGATCATTATCTTTGTGTTTGTCTGCCTTAAAACAGTTTTTTGATTTTTTGCTGCGCGAAGGTGCTGTTACGGTAAACCCGGCACAGACGTTAAGTGCACCTAAACAAAATAAACCCTTACCGAAAAATATGGATGTGGATGCTGTCAGCCATTTATTGTCCATAGAGGGCGATGATCCTTTGAGCTTGCGTGATAAAGCCATTATGGAACTATTTTATTCAAGTGGTTTACGTTTAGCTGAGTTAGCCAGCTTAGATTGCGTTGACATTAAGTTTGATCAA
>NZ_PJAP01000198.1:0-1059 GCF_002836795.1 Shewanella sp. 11B5
AGTTTTGCCGATAGAGGCTTCTGTGCGACCAGGTTGAGGCCCATGCGGCACACCTTTTTGGTGTAACGTCATATAGCCCGCTTCAATACCTGTACGGCTCATAAAGTCACCATCGACGTAATACAAAACTTCATCGCTGTCGATGTTGTTGTGGTAATAAGGTGCTGGTATCGATTTAGGATGAAAATCGTATGGGCGTGGCACAAAGTTACAAATGACAAAATTGTGTGCAGTAAACACTAAATGCTCAGACGGTGGTAAATGAATTTTGCCTACTTTGGGTGCATATTCACTGATGTTAAATGCCCAAGGATAAACGCAGCCATCCCAGCCAACTAGGTCAAATGGATGCCATTGCAGAGTCATTTTTTGATAACGCTCACCAAATTTACACATTAACGGAAACGCACCTTTTTCAACCACGGCATCAGCCAAGGTTGGCGTACGAATGTCTCGTTCACAGTAAGGTGCAGATTCAAGCATTTGGCCGTATTCGTTTCTGAAATGCTTTGGCACTTCGACCATTGAAGATGATTCGATCACAAATAAACGCACATTTTCATAATCGTTAAATTTAAGTTGGTACGTGGTCCCGCGTGGAATAATTAAGTAATCCCATTTTTTGGTATCAATGACGCCGTATTCACTCAACAGTTGGCCTTCACCTTCGTGAATAAACACCACTTCGTCAGCATAGGCATTACGATAAAACTCATTGGTATCTTCAGTCACCTTAGCGGTGTACATGGCGACATCATTATTGAAAAAAATTTTATTTCGGGCGCTAAAAAAGTTGCCTTGGCAGTCGGCTTGGCGCGAGTCTAATTTGTAATTTTGAATTAATGAGTCTTGCCATTGTTCACCATGAGATAACGTGTAAGGTTGAACGTCTATCGCTTTGGTTGGCATATTGTGATGATATTTATTTGAATAAATATTAGAAAAGCCATGAGTTGAAAATAATTCTTCACGGTACAACTCGCCATTGTCTTTTTCGAAGGCAATGTGGCGTTTGGTCGGGATCTGACCTTGCTTAACATAGAATGGCATGTGATTGTC
>NZ_PJAP01000199.1:0-1055 GCF_002836795.1 Shewanella sp. 11B5
TCAGGAGGCATCAATTGATAATTTATCGAGTGAATGAAATTATTTAAGTTGTTTGATTATTGGAGTGAATGATGGTTATTGGTGTGAATAATAATTGAGTAGGCCTATCATTTCAGAGTCATAACGGATATCGACTTTAACTAGACTTAGCGTAAACTGATGAATGTCGATAATGTGCTGGAGGTGATGTATGCCGATTAATAGATTCCCTGTGTTGCTATGCTCTTTTGGGAGTGGCGTTTGTTTATTATGCAGCTTGACGGTTTCTGTGCAGGCGAAAGTGCCATTGGATATTGCTCTAGGCAATAGAGTGTCGCATTCGGTAGGTTATCAACATGAAGGTCGACGTCATTCTTCGCATTACCGTGATCCATGGCGCTGGGGATTGGGTTGGAATAGCGTATGGGGACCGAATATCGGGCTTAGTCGATATAATGGTTATGGCAGTCGATATTACAATCGATATGACAATCGCTGGGGTATAGATGAGTATCGTCGCAGTAACGATAATTTTTATCCTTATCGAACAGTTAATGTGGCACCAATCCAAAGCTATCAAGTCGTTGAACCTATAGTGGTATCTGAGCCGCAGCGAACTACCACCCAAGTTCAATATGCTTCTGGGTTAAGTCGTTTACCTGAAAATGCCAAAGTGATTCAGCACGCAAACGGTACCGTTTATGAATGGCAAGGAGTTGAATATTATTTTGACTGGAACACTCAAACCTATGAGGTTGCCAAAGTAGAGACTCCATAGCTGCCTGCATAGAAACAATACTCAATGCTATGGTCTGCTTTAGCCTGGTACATAGCGGTATCGGCTGCAGTGATGAGTTCTCGGCTATTTAAACCATGTTCTGGCAGTACACTAATTCCGATACTGGCGCCAACTTCTAAAGTATGCTTCCCAATAATGATCGGTTGCTTAATATTGGTTAATAGCTGGTTTATTTTATGTTCTATATTGATTGGTTCAGGGAGCATATCAAGCCAAACGATAAATTCATCGCCGCCGAGTCTGCCCACTATATCGGTAGCGCGTAGACTGTTAACCA
>NZ_PJAP01000200.1:0-1054 GCF_002836795.1 Shewanella sp. 11B5
ACACAGTAATGTCACCTTCCACATCAGGCGTAACGCGAGTCCATAAAATCACCGCATCTGCAGCTGGGTCGCCACTGGCAATCCCTTGCAAAAACTGACCCGATACGACATCGTCATCATCACTGCTACAGCCCATTAATCCATAAGACACCACTACTGCCCCAGCACCTTTAGCTGACATAGCCAAAAAGTCACGACGAGTTACAAACCGTTTCATAGCCTATCCTTATTTTTTATCGTTCGCATATTATGTGGCGATGCTTAGCACAGCCTAAGAGGTCTAATGAGTGGCTATTGTGAGAGCTAATGATGACATAAAGGTGACAGAAGAATGACAAGCTAATCAAATTGATACTGAAGTAAAACTAAGGTTTACAGCCATTGAATAGTGATTTTTAGAGAACAAGACAACAATAAAAATTAAATTGCACACAATGTAGTTGCAAATTATTTTTGGCTTAGCTATAGTGAACACAATTAGATTGCGCACAACTTAAATTAATTTACTTTTACATGAGGTTTACTATGAAAGCACTATATACCACTTCAGCAACAGCATTAGCAGGCCGTAATGGTCAAGTTTCTACCGACGACAAAAAAGTTGATTTACAGTTAAGTTACCCAAAAGAAATGGGTGGCAGCGGTGAATTTACTAATCCAGAACAGTTATTTGCTGCAGGTTATGCCGCATGTTTTTCTAACGCGATTCTGCATGTAGCCAGCCAAAGTAAAGTCGCTATCAAGGCTGCTCCAACTACAGCAACTGTCGGTATAGGTGCCAATGAAAATGGTGGTTTTGCATTAACAGTAGCGCTAGCCGTTGAACTTGATTTAGACCAAGCAGAAGCTGAACAGTTAGTGAAAACAGCGCACCAAGTTTGCCCATATTCAAACGCAGTACGTGGCAACATCGATGTAAAATTAACCGTAAACGGTCAAGCGATTTAAGCTTTTTGTAAACCAGTTTTACTGACTTACAAACAAAAAACCAAGACATCTGTCTTGGTTTTTCTATGTTGATGTCAAAGGTCATCATCGTGGTGAACAACGACTG
>NZ_PJAP01000201.1:0-1047 GCF_002836795.1 Shewanella sp. 11B5
GTTAAATTTAGCAGTTATATTGACATTAATAACACAGTTATTAATGCCAAATAATGCTATGTCTAGCGAAATGTCCGAATCAAGTATGCAAACTAGCTCTATGTCACATTCAGTTATGATGGACAATGATTGTGATGATACCGATAACTGTTGTCCCGAAGATTCAAGCCACTGTATTAGCCATTGCCATGCAGTCGCTAATGCATTTGTTTTGTTATCAGATTCAAATTTAGTTAATGATCTATTCACAAGTTCTAAAGTTAACTCGACTTTATGGATATCAACTCCGGCTTCGCTTGGAAGTCAAAATCCCCCTCCAATTGCTTAATTCTTTATTTTAATTAACCACCTATATTAATTTATAAAGATTTTCGTTGCTCGTTTACTTATGAGCATCATAAAGCATCTGGAGTTTCTCATGAAAAAATTTATCGCAATTACACTTTTATCTGCTGTTAGTTCTATGTCTATGGCCGCCACTATTTCATTGCCGGACTATTTAGTATTTACATCCATTGATGGGCAGCCAACTGAACGGTCGAGCACAATTGATATCAAACAAGGACAGCATTTAGTCGAATTACGTTTTTTTGAAGTATTCACTGCGGGAGCAGATGATACTAACTTTGTTAAGTCAGACTCATTATATTGGAGTTTAAATTTAACAAATGATGAAGATATTCAGGTTAGTACAAAGGATATTTTATCTGCGAAAAATGCAAAAAGCTTCATTTCATCTCCAGTCATAACTCTTAATAGTGCAAGTATGAGTAATGAAACTGTCACCTTAGTAAATCACGAAGAATTGATGGCTATTATCATGAAGCAACATAGAAAAATGATGAGTCATTAGCACCACTGTGAGGGTGCTATTAATCTGCACCCTCAATTTATAAATAGACTACTAAAAAGTGGACGAGTCATCGAACCGCAAATTGGTGTCTGAAAATAAATTTAGTGTTTTCAGAGGTTTTATGAAGGTTAATCAATTAGCTAAAAAACTCAATGTAACCAGTGACACTGTTAGATTTTATACTCGTATAGGTC
>NZ_PJAP01000202.1:0-1047 GCF_002836795.1 Shewanella sp. 11B5
CTGGCAACGATTAACGAACTTCATGGCCGTGCTGCTGGTGATGATTATTTAGCTAAACTGGCTACTTGTATTCGAAAATCAGTTACAAACCTCGGATTGAGTGAATGTTTTCGGGTATCTAGCGGTGATTTTGCTGTTTTCATTGAAAGTATTACTCTTAAAGAGGGTGAACGATTTTTAGAGCAACTTAAGCGCCATCTTGATGAATATGCTCAAAGCACAAAAAGTGACTCTGTTGCACATGCCGGTATGGTTCCGTACGAACAAGGAATTGAACCAGTAGCATTGATGACTTTAGCTGATACAGCCGTCAGCGTGGCACAAACACTAGGACCCAATCGCTACTATCAATTGGAAAAATTATCCGCTAATGAGCAATTCGGTAATGACCATTGGAAAGTCACCATTGACGACTTGATTAACCGTCGAAGTATCAAATTCTATCAACAACCTATTCAGCCCTGTAATAATGACACCGAAGTTTACCGTGAGCTTTTGGCTCGGTTTTATAACTCCGAAGGTGAACATTTACCCACAACCACAGTGATTGCTATGGCTGAGCGTTATGGAATGAGTATAGAACTCGATAAAATGATAGTCACTCAAACCATTAAAGTGTTAAGTGAAAATCCGAGTATTTCAGGAAAAATGGGGGTGAATATTAGTGCATCCTCAGCACTACAAGACAGTTTTACCGTGTGGTTGAAGGATATATTATCTAAACACCGTGGTACTGCTGCCCGCTTAGTATTTGAACTCAATGAGTCTGGAATGCAGGCTAACTTAGAGTCTAGCCATAAATTTGTTACTGAGATCCATAAAGTTGGCGCAAAAGTCGCTGTCGAACGCTTTGGTTTAGGTTTTACCTCATTTAAATTTTTCCGCGAGGTCCGCCCTGACTTTATCAAATTGGACAGCAGTTATAGTGATAATATTGAACAGGATAACAACAATAAATTCTTTATACGGATGATTGTTGATATCGCTAAACGCATCAGTATTCGTGTCATTGCCACCGGAGTTGAAAAACAAGATGAAAAGCTTGTC
>NZ_PJAP01000203.1:0-1047 GCF_002836795.1 Shewanella sp. 11B5
AAAAACAAATAAAGGAATATCAATGTCACGAAAAAAGTTTATGGAGTCCCATGGGGCATCAAATCGCAATGACCGCTATGGATGGGCATTTGTAAATCATAAAGATAAACTCGTTATTTTTGGTGCTTGGGATGTCAATACTGAGCCTAATCGAGCCCTAATATTATCTTTGGATTGGGAACGCAATGAGTCAGGTCGTAAGCAAAATGCATTTGGCGAAGCTATGGAATACATCAAACTTGTTGAGCAAGAAGGATATTCGTTAAAAACATTCCCTATCATATATGACGAAAATTCAGAGACAGGACAAACCAAGATCAAAGATTATATAGAAGTATTGTCAGACATGTCACTAGAGATGGTTAATGGTGGTTACTATGCTTTGGGTAACCACAATGTAAAATATTCGAAAAAAAACCCGCCAAGCATTGCAGATGATCTTAGTGATATATTCGAAGCAGTGGTTGAGAATACTGAACGAGAAACCTTAATTTTAGCGCGTGTCGGGCAAGGTAAATACAGACAAAATGTAATCAACATTTGGGGTAACGGAGAGTGCTGTGCATTAACCCTGACAAATATCCGAGAGATTCTAATTGCGTCACATATCGTCCCCTGGTCCAAATGCAATACAAATGAAAAAAGGCTCGATGGCGCAAATGGAATTTTACTTTGTGCTCACATTGATAAGCTATTTGACGCGTATCTATTGACCTTCGTAAAACAAGGAAGCAAATTTGTGTCAAAGTTATCACCAAACCTTGATTCAGCATTATTAAAAGGATTGGGAGTTGAAGCTGGATATGAGCTTTGTACCGCTAATTTGAGCCAAGTGAATCTAGAACGATTTGAGAAATATATTAGAGAGCACAATAATCATTTTGAACAAAAATGTAATTAATAGAATAAGCGGGATCAGAGTCTGGCCCCGCTTAACAAGGTTTAATCAAGGACCCACAAGCATAATATTAAATCAGTGGGGATCCCTCAGACTCTGCCCTCACTTCCCTTTATACGTCAGTGGTAAGAGAGCCTTTCAATTGAGTA
>NZ_PJAP01000204.1:0-1041 GCF_002836795.1 Shewanella sp. 11B5
AGAAAAGCCATTAAAATCCAGAATATTTTAACACTTTCGTTATTGAACTTAGATTTTGAAAATGTATATACACAAACAAATAACACTATTACTATATGTAAGTTTATAAGACGAATTAAAAAGCTTTTTTCGCGAATAACATCTCTAGAAATTCTAAGACTATCCAAATCAATATACAAAAGGCAAAAAACAACTACAATGGCAACTAGTAAAGCAATAATAGGAGAAAGATTAGTATAGATACCCATAGAAAAAGATGGGCTTTTATCTACAACAATATAATTTCTAATCAATAAATATAATACCGGTAAAGAAGAAACAATTAATGATTGAAAAAAAGCAACATTACTGAACTTGTCCGGACGTAAATAGAAATGAAATACAAAAAGAGAGATTAAAAATAATGAGATAAATCCCCAAGTAAAAATTCCTCTGGCATTCATATTCTTTTAATTTCCTTTGCAGGATTTCCTGCTAAAACAACATGCTCATCATAGAAAGCTTTAGTAACAATACTACCAGCTGCAACAACACAATTATCCGGAATTCTGGCTCCTGGTAAAATAATACAACCAGCACCAATCCAGACGTTGTTACCAATATATATATCCTTATTCTCATGACCAGTCGTATTAAATATTTCACCTCGATGGAATTTATGATTCCTAGACCAGATAATAGTTTTAGGACCGATCATGACGTCATTACCTATCACAACATCTCCAAATATATGGCAATAACAATTACAATAAAAATTATAACCAATTACTATAGAGGAAGAATTTCTACCTATAATTCTTGTGCCTGTTTCAATTGAAGCATTCTCATCCAAGAAATTTACATTTACTAACTTAACGAAAAAGCCATATAGAAACTTATTTTTCAAAAATTCGAATAATTTTTTTAATAAAACCATTAAGTACGACCTTAAGTGAGTTTGTAAAGTATGATTTTTTATTTGAATTACAAAATGATAAATCGCTATAGTTAGAAGTAATTACATAAAATGCTTTTTCTCTTTCTTTATGATTACCATATAAT
>NZ_PJAP01000205.1:0-1036 GCF_002836795.1 Shewanella sp. 11B5
TTACAAATGGCCTGCATTTCTTCAATATTTGCTTTATCAAATAGGCCGGTTTCTTTCGATAGCAGAAACATTCCAGAGTTGTAATAAACTATCCGATCGTCCTCTTTTGGCCAATCTACTTCGCCTAAGATATTATTGATTTGCACCGCTTGCTCACTTCGATCGCGATGACGTCCCTCATTGAACATATAAACTGTATCAAGGTCTGAATATAGTTCAAATATATCTCGTGCCCAAGGTGTCACGATAATATCTGCATCCAGATACAGTACTCGATCATATTCTTTGAGTATCTCTGCAATATATAGCTTTTCAGACCATGCTGGGCTTGAGTCAAATTTAGGGTTACTGACTTGAATTTTATAATGCAGTTGATCTGAAATGATGACATCAGCCCCAATTCTTTTACCATAAGCTTTAAAGCTGGCAATGGCAGCGCGATACATTGGGTTATCGCCAATAGCGAGTGTAAAAATAGCCTTCTTCATCCGTTCACCTTGCGTATATTTATGTATTGGGTGTTAAGTCTTTAACCGAGATAGTTCATTTTTTTATATTGTTGGAACACTCGGTCAACGCTGATGTCTTCAATGTGGCCCCTACCTTCTGTTGCATACATGACATGCGAGACCTCACTTTCTGGTGGTGCCCAATAAGGCTTTTTCTCACGCATCATTGCTAATAAAGGACGTTGAGCAGCAAAAGCAAAGTGCAATATTGCCGTATCGACTGTTATCACAAAATCGGAGTGTGCAATGAGTGATGGTAGTTCAAAAAAATGTTCGTTAACGGTGAAAACAGCCGTTTGCGTATTTGTTCGAACCGTAAATTTCTCAGTTTCAATACTAACAGAGTCAAAGTTTTCTTGAGTGACATTAATTATGAAACGTTGGTTAGAATCAATTGCCGATATTTTTTCAATGAGGGAGAATAATTGTGATAGTTTCCAATCTTTTTTCTCATTGGTTGATAAGTGATTTAAAAATATGAGTTTCCCTTGTTTTTCTGGGTCACTAAATTTGGAGTTTAACCACGA
>NZ_PJAP01000206.1:0-1036 GCF_002836795.1 Shewanella sp. 11B5
CAAGCAATAAATAACGATTTTTTATAAAAAAGAGCAAACGTGAAAAGGGTTACGAATCAGACTTTAATTTCTCGCTATTTTTATTTGTCGTATAACTACCTGAATGTCCCACTAACTCAATCTCCGCCCTTCTCAACCAGTACACATAAGACTTCTTACTATCGAATTCCATCAAAGCCCACTGTCCTTTGCAGATGTAGTGCACTCTAATGGCCCGTATACATTGCGGTGATAACCGCTCAATCATCTGGTCGAACTGTCTTACTTCTAGTGGGGGCGTTATCTCGACCACTGCCGAACTGCCGTAAACAATCACCTCGCCTAACTTGTCGCACTGGCTTCGGCTTGCGAACCCTTGGCCATATTCTTGATGGGCCCAATAGTTACCCCTGCGCGTTAACCCATGACGCAGCGTTTTCATGTTCAATGTCACTTGTTGATGCTGCTGCTGCTGCTGCACATTATTCTTGACCACAAATAACCGCCCTTATTTCATCAATCCCTAACTTAAATACCTGGGCGTATATTGCCGAAACATCATCAAACGGCACTCTAACATCACCCTGTTCCCAACGATGATTAATTTCAAGCTCAAAATCTGGGTCACTTTTATGGTCACTTTTTAGGGGGATTAAACTATGACAACCCTGTGATTACAGGCTTCAGAGCTAGCTTTCATGGCTCTGCCATGGGGGCGAAAATTAGAATCCTCTCCTAACACAGGAGGATACCGACCAAATCTAAAATAAAAAATCTAAAATAAAAAGCCTGTACGCATAGAATGCGTATAGGCTTTTTTGTGTCTAAAAACAAACGTGAATTTTATTAATCCGGTCAAACTCCAAACTTGTATCCTTTTTAATCTCAACATCCATCGGCGTTATATTTAGCTCCCTTTGTGCATAATAACGCTACAACGTTTGCATGCACTTGCTGCTTGGCGCACATTAAAACGGTTCTGCCTTTATTATCGCGTAAATTGACATCTGCACCTTGGGCTAATAACAACTGCATAATGCCGATGTGTTGCTTGTCG
>NZ_PJAP01000385.1:0-7688 GCF_002836795.1 Shewanella sp. 11B5
AGAAAGACAAGTTCTCCCTCTTTGAATAATAGGCTAATCGTTAGTTATCATAGACGGATTTTTGTTGTTGCGGTGCGAGTATCGTTATCACTATTAAGATCGCCTTCAGCTGTCACCGTCGCCGTCCAGCTAACAGCGGACGTTCTGATGATGTTGGCTGTCCAACTTGCATTTAATGAAATCGTATCTCCTTCAGCCAAGTCGCTGAAAGCCATCGGCGGCAGTTCAATAACCACGCCTTGGTTAGTGACTCCTGTAATGGTTACCTCACCACTGACACTGCTGGGTTTAAGATTGCTCACATCAACAACCATTGCAACCGTTTGATTAAAGGACACTGTAGCTGATGCTGCAAAAGCAGTCAGTGCAACATCGACATCAGTATTCACCACAGGAACTTCGCCTTCATATTCGATAATGAGCTGTGCGTTATATAAGGCTGTTGATTTACTATCACCCTTAATGTAAACCGCAAGGTCAAAATCTGACGTCATCGGTAAACCATTGCTGGTAACCGCCGGTTCGCCGTCCTCAGTGACAATTGTGACATACTCATTTGCAGTCACATCAACCCAACCTCTACTGGTTGCCAGCGGAGATATTTCTCCCTCTTCCCAGTCAAGTAAATTGATCACTGTCGTTGTTGGCGTACCTACTTCATACTTAATATTTTCTTTGGCAAAAGGCGGCGCGCTACATTCAATCAACGGGATCTCTAGCCCAGGCAAGTCTTGACCAAACTTATTAGGTTTAAGTCTCCAACGGGGGCCTGAGACAAGCTCACCGAGTGACGCATTTGGCAGTGCACTACCGATGAAATCCTGAACTTTTGGATCAGGATTGGCATCATAAGACCATTCAAATGGGTCACGATTGATGGTGGTATAGTAAGCATTAGAATAGCCACCAGCGAGATCTGATGAGAAAGCATAAGGGTGCTCTGCAGCGCTTTCACCTGGTGTAGCCAAAGGATCCAGTGCTTTAGGGGTATTCTTTAATATTGTACCGACACCGATAAAGGATGGATCGAAAGCGCCACTTTCAGTATCGATTATATCGCTGTCGCCTTCATAACACGGGACCGTACTTTTCCATACCGCTGCATCACCATCACCTTCAATTCTATAGGAAGGTTTACGCCCTGTTGCAGCTTCGTTTTCCAAGTCTTCTGGACGAAGTTGGTCATTAGGGTTATTGGTGATCCAGTGGTTAACCACAAGCTCAGCACGTGTAACGACAAAGTTTTCTGTGGATGTTTTCCATTCTTCAGGGAGTGCCAACTGGGCATACATGCGGATATCGTTCGGCCGTTTATGTATTCCGCCCCAACCATAAAGAGGCTTACCATCATCTTTAAGCTGCACGGAATAATCACTGCTTAAGGCGATGTTATCAAGCATGTTGGTCTTGTCGTTAGGAAACATTTGGCACCCTTCAGGCTGACCATCTGTTTCACAGGGTATCGCATTGGTTAGGCGATGGTTTGGCTGTCCACCCACTAATACCTGGACATTGTCATCTAGTGGCGCGTTAGCACAGTCATACGATAGAGTGCCGTCCGGGGTTGATATCGTTGCTTGTGTACCATCTGGGCTGGCAAAAAAGTATGGGATAGTCTCATAACAACTGAGCGCATGCTCCATAACGGTATAATGCTCTGTTTCACATTTTACCGAGGTACCACCAAGCCCCTGACACCATGTTCCCAATGGTGGTTTTACCTTGTATTTTTCGGTGGCAGCATTCGCAACTTGAATACCAATCACCCCTCCGCCTTCGTCAATATTACCAACGAATCCTTCTAGGTAATCACCATTACGCGCTTTGGGCTGCGCGCCTAGAAAATCAACCACATAAAAGCCAAACTCGCTATCCACTGGATATAACATCACCCCCGACTTGTCGAGAAGCGCTGGATTATCATCAGGACAACTCACTGGGCCAAGACCACAAATGATCGTTTGATCGTCTGCGAAGGTCACTCCATTCAACCCTCCCAGTACGTCATTAACAGAAAACACATGCACTGGCGATTCATAAGCCACCGCATTTCCTATTGAAGCCAGCAATGCTAAAGAGATAGCAAGGGCAATTGGCCTTTTATTAAAGTATTTAACAAATAACATAACAACCTCCTGTAATTATTGTTGGGGTTAAACTAGTTAGACATAACGACCTCCTGGATTTATTTTTAACCTAAACACGTTAACTCTGCTTCAACACCTACACGCACTGCAAATTGACAACAAATGTCGTCAATCAATAAAAAACTGACGGCAAGTAAGCAATAAGTAGTACATTATTTTTGTAACCACACGATGCTATATCTTACTTTTACAGCACTCGAGATATTTACTTTTGCACCTGTTATTAACCATAGAAAAACCATGGTTAAATTCAAGAGGCAAAAAACCATGAAAGTAGCGTTAAACACGTTTTTGGCGAGGGAAACCCTTCAACATCAACCTATTAAAATAATACGGGGTCAGATCAATAAAAAGTCATATTTTCACCTATATTACTCAATAGCTTAGCGTCATCATCCTTTAGAATGACGCCTAAATAAAAATTGAGAAATCAGCCCGAATAGGCTGTATTGGCTAGTAACATAGAAATGAATCAGGCGATGATGTAATGGAGACAAAAACCACGTTTTAGATACTACCAAAAGGTAATATTGATGAAAAAACAGAGTAATTCGAACGAATAAATCAGACTAAATAATTATTATTTTTTATAACTTATAATAATTATTACCTACAAAGTGATACTAACGCACCATAAGATATGGCACGCATTGTTAATGCTCAAACACTCACTTTAGATGGCAAAAATCATGGCTATTTTGCTGTTTGAAACATTGAACAAAAGAGCAAGCTTAGTCATCCACAATGGTTGATTGGGTAAAAAGATGCCATTAGTACTTCCCCATATAAAATAAATGCATCCAACATTTAAAGCCTAATAGGCCAAGTAAAAGCACACCAGGGAGAAATAAACTGTCAACGATGGCAGTGCATTTAAGATCCAACACTTAATCAGCACAGCAAATTATTCCCTTGCTGATTAACATAAAACGCCTACTACAGATTTATACCGATACTATTGCTGATTCTAATTAGGTAGACCGCTATCTAGTCAGAAATGAGCTTCAAACGATACCGTTGAATCTTCATAAAAGGCTACCGTAATCAATATTTAAAGGGTGATGTAATTAGTGATAAAATGAAGAGAATTATTTTGTTAACTGCATTACTGACTGAGAGATAATAAACAACATCATGGTATTACCTGTACTCTATTCGTTGAGAAATTGTCCTTACGCAATGCGCGCTAGACTGGCCATTTATGCATCTAATCAGCAAATAAACCTGCGCGACTTAGTGCTAAGTAACAAGCCTGCCGAAATGCTTACGGTGTCGCCCAAAGGTACAGTGCCAGTTTTAGTCACCGCAGATAATGAAGTCATCGATGAAAGTTTATCAATCATGCTATGGGCTTTTTCACAAACAGACCCTGACGATTACATTAGTCAAGCAACACCAAACGCGTTAGCTGAAATGTTAGCGGTTATTGCAATATTTGATAATGAATTCAAAGGACATTTAGAGAAATATCGCTGCTCCAAACGTTACCATGAACCGTCGCTTGTAGAAGATAGACAACAATGTGAGCGTTATCTTGCGGACCTCGAATCAAGGCTTTGCCAGCACTCATATTTAATGTCTGACCAACCAAGTTTGACTGATTTAGCATTAATGCCGTTTATTCGTCAGTTTGCCAGAGTTGAGCGACAATGGTATTTACAATCCCCCTACCCCAAATTACGACAATGGCTTAATCACTATTTACAGAGCCGAATGTTCAGCAAGGTGATGGTACAAAACCCAATGTGGTTAGACTCAAAACAAGAAGTTGTTTTTGGGGCTAATGTATAAGGCTGGCTTGATGAGCCAGTCATAAAAAATTGCAGCGACAACATTAAAATACCTCGCCTCAGAATATGGACTAACAACCGTCTAAAATAAAAATCATCTAAGTTAAACGTCACCTAAGATAAACGTCATCTAAGATAATAATCGGTGGTCTATTAAGCTTGTGCATCGCAGAGTAAGTTGGCGTAACGTTCCATTGGAATACTCATTTGCTCTTGTAACGCTTTGCCTTTCGCCAGTAGCTCGTGTCTTTTTATCGCAGGAATATCGTTTTTGAATGCAAGCACGATTGTATTGCCGCTTTCGACGTCAAAACTGAGTAATCGATTTTCAAATTCGAGCGCGAGTAATTCATCTAACTCTTGGCGTAATTCAGCTGACGTATGCCAGATATTGAGCACCAAAACCCCTTGCTGATTGAGTGCATTTTTACAATCGTGTAAGTAGGATGATTGTACTTGTTTCGGCTCCATACCTTGTGAGTTGTATAGATCTGAAAAGATAATATCGCTTTTAATGTCGGTGTTTTTTATGTAATTCACCGCATCGTCTATATGAATAGCAAGACGTTCAGTTTCTGGTAAGTAAAAAAACTCTTTCGCAGCCTTCGCGACTGCTTCACGGTATTCAACCGCGTGCACCTTCAAATCGACGAAACTACTGAGTAATATTTTAGCCATTGAACCTGCACCCAGCCCCATGATTGTGGCTGTTGTTACTGCGGGAATAAAAAATAAACCGGCCATCATGGCTTGGGTGTAACCTAGATGTAATCCATTAATATCATTGATTTTCATGCAGCTTTGATAGATTTTTCCATCAAAGCTGAGAATGCGGCTGTTTCTTGTTTGATAAACATAAATGGGGCCGTGCTCATCTGCTGTAGATGAAATGCAGGTTCCTTTGATATCCATGGTATTTTTGATACCTCTTAAATAAGGGTATGTAGCGGGTAAGGCAGTATAACGGAAAATAAGCTCAGGTCTTTGTTATTGATTTTTATCGTTTAATAAATGAAAGTATTTAGTAAGTAGCCACTTTTATTTGCTATCGTTATCACGCAACAAAGTATGACACTTCATGCTACAGAGTATGAGTTTTAGATCAAAAATATCTGGTTTACAAAAATGAATCTTCCACCGTTAATTTAACATTAGTCGCTTTTTATCCGTCATCAAGCTTATGCGAAACATCTTCCCTATCATTAATGTCTATCGCTAATATCTAACCTAGTAATCTCTAACCTTGCTGTGTTTAACCTTGTTATACCTTACAGCAGGCTAAATCGACTCCCCCTGCTCATGCGCGACTCTTTATCAAACTTGCTGTGACTGCTTTACGCGTTTGAATTAAGGTATATCCGCCACTTAATACCACCAACAGGCTTCCAAGAAGGGTCGCTAAATCTGGTGACTCTCCAAATATAAATATCCCCAAACCTAAGGCAAATAATAAACGCGTATAACGAAAAGGAGAAATAACCGATACATCGCCAGCACGCATAGCAATTGTGAGGGCATTATACGCCATCACCCCAAACACAATTGCACCGATAATTTGCACTGCGGCGGTAGAACTAAGTTGTAATGGCTCGTGTTGGTATAACTGTATTGCAATGCCAGCTGGGATTAACACAAAAAATCCATATACCCCAAGTTGCATATTAGACAACACCGGTGAAGCTGCGCGAGTGGCTAAATCGCGGCCCGCAAAACCTAAGGTCGCCACGACGGCAAATAAAGATGTTGCTTCAAAGCCATCAAGGCCGGGGCGAATGATCATCAGCACACCACAAAAACCAACCAATACAGCAATCCAGCGTTTAAAACCCACTTGTTCACCAAACAATAAGGCTGCACCTATCATTGCGATTAATGGCGTGGCTTGCAAAATGGCCGATGCACTCGATAAAGGCGTTAGCGTAATAGCCAATGCAAAACAGAATCGACCCACGACTTCGCAAACTGCACGTATGAGTATTGGCTTGGACATCAGTGCTGGGTGTAAAATTGTTTGCCCTTTACGCCAAGTCAGCAGCATAAAAATCAACATTCCGCCTAATCCAAATAACGCTAAAATCAGACCAATAGAAGTGGTTTCGGCAGCCGATTTAATCAACATGTCTTCAATAGAAAATGCCGCCATAGCAGCAACCATAAAAAGGCTACCTTTAGTATTATTCAAAATAACTCCAACAATGGGTCGATTGTATCCAGCTGAAAAAGCGGAAAAGCAGACGTACTCAGCCGATAAAAATATAAGCCGGCAATGGTATCACTCACCATATGCTATCGAGAAAACATCATTTGTTTACAACTGTGTCTAACTTGAACTTGAACTTGAACTCAACTTTACACTTGAAGAGCTTGTCACAAATAAGACTATTTCAACTACGCCAGTACTTATGACTCAGCTATTTATTGATTCACTCGTTGTCGCGTGTTGTCTCTACTTCACTTTTAAGTAGATAGCCCATCAATATTAAAGCCCAGTGCGATAACTCAACACTGGGCTTTAATGATTACACGCAAAATATCAGTTTATGGCTTCATGTAACTCTTGATACATCAACTCACGCATCTTAAATTTTTGAATTTTTCCCGTCACAGTCATTGGGTATTGGTCAACAAACTTGATGTAGCGCGGCACTTTAAAATAGGCAAATTTTTCGGTTAAAAAGTGGCGAATATCGTCTTCGGTGATATCGGCATTGGCGCGGACTTTAATCCATGCGCATACCTCCTCGCCGTATTTGTCACTCTGTACTCCAAACACGGCTGCATCCTGCACGTCCTTATGGCTATAAAGTTTCTCTTCAATTTCTCGTGGATATATATTTTCACCGCCGCGAATAATCATGTCTTTAATGCGGCCAACAATTTGCACGTAACCTAACTCGTCCATTTGGCCAATATCGCCCGAATGTAACCAGCCTGCGCTGTCGATGGTTGCAGCGGTTTTGACTGTATCATTCCAATAACCTTGCATGATGCAGTAACCTCGGCTGCACACTTCACCGGGCTGACCAATAGCAACCACGTCGCCAAATTCATTGACGATTTTCACTTCAGTATGCGGCAATGCTCGGCCAACGGTGAGCACTTGCTTTTCGATTGGGGAGTCAATTTCAGTAATGTGATTTAACGGGCTGCACTCGGTTTGTCCGTAACCAATTAGTACTTCTTTCATGTACATTAACTCTTGTACTCGGCGCATGACTTCTTCGGGGCATGTGGCGCCCGCCATAATGCCAGTGCGCAATGAGCTAAGATCAAACTGGTTAAATTGTGGATGTTCTAATTCAGCAATAAACATAGTCGGTACGCCATGTAGAGCAGTACAACGCTCTTGTGCGACCACTTGTAAAGTGGTGAATGGGTCAAAAGATTCACCAGGATATACCGCCGCCGATGCATGAATAATACTGGATAAACTGCCTAACACCATGCCAAAACAATGGTATAGCGGTACAGGGATGCATAACTTGTCGGCTTGAGTAAAGCCCATAGCATCTGCGACTAAATAGGCATTATTTAAAATATTATGATGTGATAACGTCGCGCCTTTGGGGCTGCCTGTGGTACCTGATGTAAATTGAATATTAATCGAATCATGAGTATCGAGAGAGTCAGCAATGGTGGCCAACACATGTTGAGCTTCGTCGTTAACCTCCAGCAGAAAATCATTAAAATTGAGCATACCGGGAGTACGGTCGGTGCCCATTCGAATAACAAACTCAAGCTGAGGCAGTGC
>NZ_PJAP01000207.1:0-1035 GCF_002836795.1 Shewanella sp. 11B5
GTTGGCTATGATGTTAAAAGATATTGCAGATGAAAAATAACCTGAAGATTACGCCGAAACGTAAATGCTTAGACAAATAAATAGGTTATATTTTTATTGAAATGACCATATAGTCTCTGATCAATATCTTCCAAAATAATGAAATAAAAATTAGCGTAACGTTGATGACGATGAAAGAACGATCTAAAAATTAGCCATAACCAATTAAAAGGTTAATATCGATGGCATTAACTAGCAGAAAAAGTTTTTAGCGAGAGACGATTCTAAAACAACTTACATAGAATATTTGACCATTAAAATAGCCCGTAGATATAATACCAAGATGCTATTGCTGTAGATTGGGTAGATAACGCCAAGACAACTAGTGGGTACTTGTTTGGCACAATTCTGAGGCGATTCGATTATTTTAGGCAATAAAAAAAGGAGGCTTATGGCCTCCCTCTTTACGGTTAAACTACTTACAAAAGTAAGCAGAATGTCGAATTAACGACGTAAACCTAACTTCTGGATCATAGCAGTATAACGAGCTACGTCTGTACGCTTTAAGTAAGCAGAAAGCTTACGGCGTGCACTAACCATACGTAATAAACCACGACGAGAGTGGTGATCATGGATGTGCTCTTTAAAGTGACCTTGAAGGTGGTTGATTTGAGCAGTTAACAAAGCTACTTGAACTTCAGTTGAACCTGTATCGTTTTCGCAGCGACCAAAATCAGCCAAAATTTTTGCTTTTGTTTCAGCACTTAGTGACATGTGTATCTCCAAAAAAAGTAAATGTATCTCAAGCCGATCACTAACTCAGCCAGAGTGAGCGCGATATTCTAACCAGATTGCTGGCTAACCGCAATAAAATTCGATTATTTATCTGAAAAAGTGAATGACTAAGTAAACAGACTACTCAGCGGCATCATTATCATGGATCACAATTAAACGTTTGGGTGCTAATAAACCATCATCATTCATGATACCCATACCAACAAATCGGCGTTCATCGCCAATAGTGATCCGCACTAATTCATCAGGCTTAAGTCCCGC
>NZ_PJAP01000208.1:0-1033 GCF_002836795.1 Shewanella sp. 11B5
GTAGCATGGCCATATTGATCATTAATATTTTTAAATAAATCTAAATCCATCAACAACACAGAGAATGACTCACCAAGCATTTGAGCTTGAATAAATTCATTTTCTGCCATTTCTTGCCCGGTGCGGCGATTAAAGATACCTGTCAATCCATCTCGCTGCGCTTGCTTCATAAATTGATTACGTTGCATCCAAGCAGAGATTAATAACAACAATAAACCTACAGAAAGCCCTACTAATAATGTTGAAAACATAATTGATGAGCTTTTCTCTTTCATGAATAAATCTTTTTGTTTCATCAGTAATTCATGGTCTTGGATCAAGCTAGTATTCTCACGATTTTTTTCCACACTATCAAAGCGAGCCATTTGATAGGCATTTTCTTTTATTTTCTGTTCATCAATTAATTGCTGACCAAGGGCAGATGCCACAACTTGATACTGATATGCTTTATCAAACTGACCACGTTTACCCGCAATTAAAGACAATATTTCACTAACTCGTTTTTTTACCTGCATGTTGCTAGGCTTATTAGGTAAAGCATTAACTAACTGCGCAAACATATCAGCTTGTTGATAATCACCCAGATGAAAATATATCGAGCTCAAATAAGACTGTATTTCGTTAATTTCAATTTGAAATTGAAACTTCTGATAACGCTCTAAAGCCTCAAGGTAAAAAGGTTCTGCTTCAGCATACAACCCCTTATCAAACAACACATTAGCTTTACCCTTGATAGACATAATCTCTATCAATGTAAAACCATGGTTTTTGCAATAAAGTTGGGTGTCTGTAAATAATGCCTCTGCCTGGTCAAAGTGGGTTAATTTCAGATGAGCCACTGAGTGATATAGCATCGAAAAACATTCGCTTTTTGGGTCTTTACCTTGATTTAGACTTAGTGCTAATTGCGCTATACGTAGCATTTCCTCATAAGCATCAAGCTGTAAATACACATTCATCAGACGAATATAAGACATTATTTTTATACTTTGATCTTGATAACTGTCGATACGAGAAAGGTTGTCCTCTAAAA
>NZ_PJAP01000209.1:0-1031 GCF_002836795.1 Shewanella sp. 11B5
CGGTAAAATAGCATGCTGTTCTGGTGAATATTTTGCCCCCAAACTTTGGAAATCAGGCTGATGACACAGTTCGAAGGTTCACATATCCTTTCAGTAAACCAGTTAGATCTGGATTCGATTAACACTATTTTCAACGTCGCTAACAAAATGACCCCTTATGCTTTGCGTGAAAAACGCACCAAAGTGTTGGAAGGTGCCATTTTAGGCAATCTGTTTTTTGAACCCAGCACCCGAACTCGTGTCAGCTTTGGCTGTGCCTTCAATTTACTTGGCGGACATGTAAGAGAAACCACAGGAATGGCATCATCGTCATTATCTAAAGGCGAGTCGCTTTACGATACCGCCCGAGTGCTCTCGACCTATTCTGATGTGATTGCTATGCGTCATCCAGATGCCTACTCCGTCAAAGAGTTTGCTGAAGGCAGCCGAGTGCCAGTAATCAATGGCGGTGATGGGCCAAATGAACATCCAACTCAAGCCTTGCTGGACTTGTTTACCATCAAAAAAGAATTAAGCCATTCAGGTATGGGTATCGATGGTATGCACATTGCCATGGTGGGTGACTTAAAATATGGTCGCACCGTGCATTCACTCTCGCGCTTACTTTGTATGCATAAGGACATTAAGTTCACATTGATATCGCCAAGTGAGCTAGCAATGCCTGACTATGTGATCGCCGACATTGAAAATGCTGGCCATAAGATCACAATAACCGAACAACTTGAAGGTAATTTACATAATGCGGATATTTTATATCTTACCCGTATTCAAGAAGAGCGCTTTCCGTCACAGGAAGAAGCCAATAAATACCGTGGTAAGTTTCGCTTAAATCACAATATTTATACGCAGCATTGCAAATCAAATACGGTGATTATGCATCCATTACCTCGTGATTCACGCGCGCAAGCAAATGAACTCGACAATGATTTAAACAGCCATCCAAGTTTGGCTATTTTTAGACAAGCCGACAACGGCTTACTCATACGTATGGCACTTTTTGCATTAACATTGGGAGTTGCAAACCAACTCGA
>NZ_PJAP01000210.1:0-1027 GCF_002836795.1 Shewanella sp. 11B5
AATCTGCATTTTTAGCGTTAAAGCCAGGCGGAATTTTAGTCTATTCAACTTGTACTCTGAGCCAGTTAGAAAACCAACATATCTGTTATCACTTACAGCAAACTTACCCCGATGCAGTTGAGTTTGAGTCGCTGGCTGAGTTATTCGATGGTGCAGACAAAGCGTGCACTGAAGAAGGTTTTTTACATGTATGGCCACAAATTTATGACAGTGAAGGTTTTTTTGTCGCCAAAATTCGTAAAAAAGCCTCGGTTGAACGAGTAAAAAAACAGCCTAAATTACAAAAAAACTTTCCTTTTAATCCCGCAAATGAAAAGCAAAAAGCGGAATTAACACAATACTTTTACGACAGCTTCTGTCTTGAGTTACCTAGCGATGACGTCATCATGTTGCGTGACGATGAATATTGGTTATTTCCAGCCCAATTTATGCCTTTTATCGGCAAAATGCGCTTTCAGCGAATTGGTATTAAGCTCGCTGATGCGATGAAAAAAGGCTACAAAGCTAAACATGAAGCCGTCATTGCTTTATCGGCAGCAGCGCATAATCCAGCAAAAACCATGGAATTAAGTGCGGCTCAAGCACAAGGTTTTTTAATGGGTCGTGATATTGCTACAAGCACTTTTGATCAACCGACACAGCAACAGTTAGCCATCATGCCACAAGGCGAAATGCTAGTGAGTTATCATAAAGTCGTGCTTGGGGTCGTAAAACATTTAGGTCATAGACTTAAAAACAATTTACCGCGTGATTTGGTACGCGATAACGTTAACTTATATCTATAACACGCAACACTATTTCGATGAGCAAGAATAAAGAATATAAAACATTCTTATCAATGAATTACTGTAAAACAGAGTGCCGAACCAACATTATTGATTAAATTTTATGCACAACACAATTTGAGTGCCTATAATTAATCTATGTTCGATTCAGTATTTGGCATCCTAAGCTATCTTAAGATGCCACAACAGTAGCGCAAGGCTCTTAATCGAGCCCTTTCCCTAGGCCCAAAACACTTGGATAG
>NZ_PJAP01000211.1:0-1025 GCF_002836795.1 Shewanella sp. 11B5
TTTAAAAAGTCGTTGGCAGCGCAGTAGTGAGGCGCCTTACAACGTGATTTGGGAGGTGGCGATTAAGCTATATCCTAATGATTTTAAAGAAGGTCAGCAAGATAAGCCTTTATTATTAACACCGAATAAAGTGATCGGTTTTATGCTTGCCTATTGCGATAATGATGGCAGCCCAGTAAGAGAGCATTTTATGGGTTCTCATGAGATCCCCCCAGTTAATGGTGACAAAAACAGAGGCTTTATCGACGCCAGTGTGTTTGGGCGTATGACCCTTAAACGTTAGTTTGCCTCTACGGCGATTAACATGATTGCTGGCTATTTATTTTTGATTTGGCTAGTCTTTAAGCATAAATCGGTAAAAGGAGTAATACCATGGAAGTGCGCGATATCATGACCCCGAATCCTTTTTGTATTAGCAATGAAGCTAGCCTTAAAGATGCTCATCAATTGATGCAAACTCGCAATGTGCGCCATTTGCCGGTGATTTCGGAAACGACAGGGCAATTCATTGGGATGCTAACCCATAAAAAGATGATCGCTGTTGTATTAACCATGCTCAATAAATATGGCCAAGGGGCGTTAGATAGAAAGGAGCGCTTTACGCCTATTACCGAGGTTATGGACACCCAAGTGCAGAAGCTCGGTTTGGACGAGCCGCTGACGGTTGTAGTGCAATATTTTATCGACAATAAACTGGGTTGTTTACCTGTGGTTGATGAACACAATAAGGTACTAGGAATTGTGACATCGTCAGATTTTGTCAAACTCTGCCAGCGCCTACTGCTAACGCAAAAGTAACGATATTGGTCTTTTTCTGCTCGAGCTAAGCAGAACATTGACATGTGCAGCCTGAGTTGACTCTCAGTTTTACATTTATGTATAAGTGAAATATAGCTCTACAGCTAGCCGGAATAAAATGGTGACTAAACCAATAATAAATGTAGAAAATACTAAAATAAATATAGGAAGATAACCTAAAATCCCTTCATTTGCTTTAAGTGATGCAAAATGTATGATTCCGTAAA
>NZ_PJAP01000212.1:0-1021 GCF_002836795.1 Shewanella sp. 11B5
CGCTGACATTAATGCCGGTTTCATTCACGGCTTTACGTGCAGCAGCAATAGCGCCGTCTGATAAACGATGACCTTTAGGCCACCAACGACGCTCGGTAATTCCGGTTAATGCGGCAAGTTGCCCCATCGGAATACGAAACTTTTGATAAAGTGGGGCCAAACGAGATTCTAAATCGCTACTCGACACTACTTGTGGTGCTAGCTCATAAGCCAGACTATTGATAAAGACGCGTGAATATTTCATTAAACCGTATAATTCGCTTCGCTCTAGCAAGCCCAAAAGCCACTAGAATAGTTGTTATTCGTTATTAACCCGCCATTTGAACAAGAATGGCTTAATTATTCAATCAAAAACAGCAAGCCAATGCGGTAATGTGGATAATATATTGTGGTTAAATTTTATTATTTGATTAACTAGTTTGTTGATTTTCACAGTTTTAGGGCAAATAGACTAGTATAAACAAAGGTTTAATTTGCAGTTTTGTGACAAAGACTGCTATTAGTTTGTTTTAATTGCTTGGATCAGCGCATTTCGTGGTGTAACACTGTTTGCACAAAATTCAGTCAACGTAACTTGATATCCCTGCTCTTGTAAAAAACACACTCGATCGAGCAACAGCCAATGCTCCAAGGCTCGACGAAATAAATGAGCGACTAAATCAATCCGCTTAGTAAGTCTTTGTCGTTCGATTCCGCGGTGCAAATAATGGCTCAAATTAATCTCACTGGATATAACTAAATGCTTTTGATTTGCTGCCCACTGGCAAAAGTCGCTAAAATTGCCACTAAGCTGACTTTTTTTAATGGTCGGCACCGATAAATAAGCATCTATATCGCGTATTTTTCGTTGCAAACTGTCAAAACCTAAGCGCCATGATATCTCTTGATTACGTAATGTTTGTTTTTTGGTGCCAGCAATAACGCTTTGTTGCAATGGCAGCTGTAAGTCATGCTTTGACAGTTTGACCGCACTCACTTTGGCTAAAGCCGATAGCGGTTGATAATGTGTATCTTCAATCAA
>NZ_PJAP01000213.1:0-1020 GCF_002836795.1 Shewanella sp. 11B5
TTAACGGCTAAAGCTATCACTAAACCAACCACTTTTAACCTGTTTAGTCTCGAGTTTAAAGCTTAGATTAAAATTTAGAGTTTAGAGTTTAGAGTTTAGAGCTTATAACTTAGATATAGTGCTGGGTGTTTAGATCTGTCATTTATAGCGTTCGATTAACACTCACAACTAGAGCGGATAACGACACATGTCACTATGGAAAGTCCTGTTTGATTTTGTTGATAAAGAACGTAGCAGATTTGATAATGTGCGCCACGATACCCATGCGTTGCAATTTGAAATTGAATCAAATATTCATTTTATTGTGGATGGTTTGGCGCAACAACTCAGTGCAGCCGACATTATCAAGGGGCTAGAAACCCAAGCGTTCGATAAAGCGATACTGTCGGGATTACATATTAGTCAGGCTAAGTTAGTACCGCGAACTATTGAGGGTTATAAAGAGTTCGATAAATACCTAGGTGAGCCAAGCGGCGTGTTGATTAAAAAACTGTACATAAAAATAACGGTACTGAAAAAACTGATTCACGCGGGTAAGCTTGATCAAGATCTTAAACTTAAAGCGCTGTTTCGTTTGCTAATGTTAGTCCACTTTCACTTAGCAGATAAACCACTGCCTAAACCAATGCCAACAGTAAAAAACTAAGCCGCAGATACTCCACGGCTTAGTTCATCGATATTCAGCTTGGTGACAGAACAATATCCTGTGACGTTAAAATAATATCCTGTGACGTTAAAACAGTACCTTGATATGGCTGGCAACGGTTTTTGCTTTTTCGACCGCTTGTTCTACCGAGTTATCGCGGGCTAACGCCACACCTAAGCGGCGGCGGCCATCAATGTCTGGCTTACCAAATAAGCGTAATTGAGTATCGGCTGGCGCTAAGGCGGCAGCCATGCCCTGGTAACGGATATTGGTGGACGTGCCTTCAGCAAGAATAACTGCAGAAGCGCTCGGACCATGCTGCACAATATTACTTATTGGTAATCCTAAAATTGCACGTACATGCAAGGCAAACT
>NZ_PJAP01000214.1:0-1019 GCF_002836795.1 Shewanella sp. 11B5
CAAACGCTTGATAGTGGGGTTTTTTAGCTTGACCCGCTATCATCATTTGCGTAAAGTACGCCTCGATTAGCACTGCCGCGGTTAGTATTAAGTGGTTTTGTATTATTGAGAGGTAATTATTCCACTCAATAGAATCAAATATTAAGTACTGCCTTTTTATCTGATGACTTTTAATGGTATGGATAAAAAGTCAGTCACAAATTGGTGAGCTGGCTGAGTGGCTGAAGGCGCACGCCTGGAAAGTGTGTTTAGGTTTATCCCTAACGAGAGTTCGAATCTCTCGCTCACCGCCATATTATGAAAAAAGACGTCTTCGGACGTCTTTTTTCATTTGTGTTTTAATACAATACTGACAATTTGAGTGATGCTTCGTCTCGCCGTTGTCTAGTATGACTTTATATTAACGAGGTGTTAGCGCTTGTTATGCGTAGCCTCTATAATGCTTTATTCTTGTTTTACTACTGAGACCCACTTTCATGCCTTTTTCGACACTTGGATTACGCGACACGATTGTCAATGCCCTACATGAAGTGGGATACAGTCAGCCGACACCTATTCAACAACAGACTATTCCGGTTATTTTAAAGGGTAAGAACCTGCTCGCCGCTGCGCAAACTGGTACCGGTAAAACCGCAAGTTTTGTATTACCAATATTAGAACGCTTAGCCGACACTGAAATCCAGCGTGCAAAACGTATTCGAGCGTTGATTTTAACCCCAACTCGCGAACTCGCAGTGCAAGTTCACGCCAACGTAGTGCAGTACGCCAAGCATTTACCATTAACTTCTATTGCCATTTATGGTGGAGTTGATGAGAAGCCGCAAAAACAAGCCTTAATCGATGGTGTTGATATTTTGGTGGCAACACCGGGACGTTTACTCGACTTATATACTCAACGTGCCGTGCACTTTGATGAAGTTGAAGTGTTGGTGCTTGATGAAGCCGATAGAATGCTCGACATGGGCTTTATCGAAGACATTAATAAAATCATCGACAAATTACCTTCTGAACGTCAGAGT
>NZ_PJAP01000215.1:0-1019 GCF_002836795.1 Shewanella sp. 11B5
AAACAGTAAAGAATTAACTCTCCATCGGCAAAAAACCAGCTTGCTGTTTTATGCGTATTAACCATTGATTAATCTGCGGGTAATGGGCTAAATCAAAGCCACCTTGATGTGCAACATGAGTATAAGCAAACAAAGCAATGTCCGCTAAAGTAAACTGCGAACCACACAGAAAGGGTTGCCAAGCGAGCTCAGCCTCCATAGCCGCAAGCGCTTTATGGCCTTTAACGTGCAGTGAGTGACATTCAGCTAAACGATCTTCAGGTAGCCCTAAATACAACTGAATAAAGCGTGCTACGGCAATATATGGCTCATGGCTATACTGTTCAAAAAACATCCACTGATACATTTTAGCTTTACTAAAAGTATCGGTGGGGATCAATTCAGAGCCTTCAGCAAGATAACCCATAATGGCATTCGACTCCGATAATACTCTCCCATCATCGAGTTCTATTAATGGTATTTTACCCTGCGGATTTTTAGCTAAAAACTCTGGTGTCTGCGTTTCACCATTCGTGATACTCATTTCTTGCCATAGATGATCGACATCGAGCATATTCAACACCAGCTGCAATTTATAACAATTACCCGACATGCTATCGCCATAAGCTGTGATCATTAGTTGTCCTCAACGCTAAAATAACTCAATTACTTTTTAACAAGACTAGAAATTAACGCACGCAATGCGGCAGGTTTTACCATCTTTGCCATATAGTGATAGCCACGTTTTTCAACATCATCAATCAAATCTTTATTAGTATTGGCAGTAATTAATATCCCTGGTAAATGCTCACCATAACGACTGCGAATACCATTCATCGCATCAATACCATTTTGGTCATCATCTAAATGATAATCAGCTAACATAATGTCTGGGGCGACTCCTTTAAGCCCTAATTTAATTCGAGCATCGGCAAGGTCTTTGGCACAAATAACTTCACATTGCCAACGACTTAACAAAGACTCTAGCCCCGCGAGAATGGCTTCTTCATTATCAATACACAAGACTTTAATGCCAGCTA
>NZ_PJAP01000216.1:0-1016 GCF_002836795.1 Shewanella sp. 11B5
AATATTGCTCAAACTGCCATCTTGCATGCGATAACTGCGGCTACTGTCGGGTAATTCAAAACGTGCAACCGCTGCGGGTATCTCAGCGGCTGAAAAGGTAAACGCTAGAGCAAGTTCTCCATCGCCGATTAAGCGGCGAAGCTCCATGCCGCTAGACATAAAGTGTCTACCTTTGCGCCATAAATGCGGATGTAGTTCATCTAAATATTGCCACAATACCGGTAATAGCAAAGCCTGGCTTTGTGTTGTTGCGGGTTGATAAAGCAAATTTTTAATCGCTTCAGGCTGTGAGTTGTTCAGTACAATTAAGGCGTACTTTAAAAAGCTGGTGGCTAAAAAGTCAGGCGGTTTAGGGTAGGTAAATCGGCCTGGATGCTGTTTGGCCCATAGGCTTAGTTGTTGCAAAGTTTGCGGTGGTGATGTGGTCACTATGCTGTCGTAGTAAAACGTCAGCGCAGCTTTACCCCATGGTGCTTCCATCCCTTGTGTTGGCACGCCAAAGTCACGGGTCATCGCCGGATTGTTATCTGGATCGGTTAAACCAAAGTTGGGTAATTGCGTAACCCAATTTGGCGCTAGCAGTTGATGCTTGGCCATGGCGGCAAAATTTTCACCGTTAATCCACACTAAATCGACTTGGCCTTGATGATCATTGCTTGCTGATTTTTCGGCTAATACTCGGCTTACCGCTTCACTAGTGTCGGTGAGTTTTACATGGTGTAAATTGATTTGATACTGCTGCTTAACTTGCTTCGCGGCCCATTGAATATAACGATTTATTTGCGGGTCGCCACCCCAAGCATGAAAGTACACATCTTGATTAGCGCCTCGAGATTGAATCTCTGGCCATGATGTTTGAGCAGGCTCGCGGATTGATGTTGATGTTTGAATTCGTGTTGACGGTTTGTCTGCAACATTTACAACACCGTTGCTAGATGCATTAGCCATACCAGCCCAAAGACTAGCAGTAAGCAAAAAGGCACTAAGCCCCAAGCTAATCACAACCTTAGATTTTA
>NZ_PJAP01000386.1:0-7676 GCF_002836795.1 Shewanella sp. 11B5
GTTCGCTGTGATTAACAAAATCGACAATATTATCGCGTTCGGTATTTTCGGTGGTACTAACAATACCTACCGGTTTATTAAGGGCAATAAAAACCAGATCGGCTTCGTCTCGGGGGGCTATATCATGACCATTCACTTTGACTTTATCGCCAAATTCGACGCTATCACCAATTTTGGCGCGTTTACCATTGATAAAAACATTACCTTGCTCAATATAGCGATCTGCTTCACGACGTGAGCAAATACCACTCTCACTAATGTACTTATTTAGACGGGTTGCAGATTCACTCATGGTGGTTCCTTTATCAACATAAACGCGCTGCGAAGGCAGGCTGGATCGGCGCAGATAATATCATAAAATTGTAGGACCGAGAGCGGTTTGATAAACGTTTATTATCAGTCCTTGAGGTTACCTATGCATATAGATGGGTATCACAAATCAAAACCCATTTGAGTTGTGGTGTGCTGTTGTTGAGGTAATAGATTAATGTCGGCCAATGCAGATGTACTTTGTGCCAACTGCTGTTGCAGTAAACGATACAAATCGACCGCTAATTGCGGTGCATTGTGATTGTCTGGAGTGTGGATAAATAAATAGGGTTGTTTATTTTGCGCGATCCATAAAGGCAGTTGTTTTAGCCAGTTTTGGAAAAAATGTATATTGGCTTCCGCTTGCGGATGACCAATAAAGCGCACCACAGGATTGTGTGCGGTTGCAATGGCGTGTACTGGCACTTTTGGCTTTTTCTGGTGGGCATCTATCACTGCTGCGGTTGTTGGCGCTGCTGCAAAAACAGGCCTCGTGTCCATAATGATACGATTGCAGTTATTGTCGATTAATAAGCGGTTTAATGCTTGTTCTGCTTCACCTTTAGCAAAAAAGGCACTGTTACGAACTTCTACACCATAGGTTAGGCCTTGTGGCACTTGAGTTAAAAACTGTGCTAATTGTGGCAAAGATTGTGGCCCAAAACTGGCGGGAAGTTGAATTTTCCACACTCCGGTTCGGTTAATAAGGGGCTCCATTATGCTAAAGAATTGTTGTAGCGCTGGGCCTGCATGTTGGAGCTGTAATTCATGGGTGATGTGTTTGGGCAGTTTAAAGGTAAATTTAAACTCGTCATGCGTTGCAGCGTACCAATTTTGTACATTCTGTAACGACGGCGTGGCATAGAAAGTAGTGTTGCCCTCGACGGTATTAAATATTTCGGCATAACGTGCCAGTCGATGTGCCTGGCTATTGCCATAAACGGTTTGTTGCCATTGGTTTTGTGACCACATGGCTAAACCTAATCTTAATGGCGGATCAATAGTCGCTGTTGAAGTGCTGTTGTCCAAAACAATCCTTAAACTTGGGTAAGTGTTTCATATAAAAATATCGATATTGTGGCAATAAGGTCTTTAATAGGCTAAAAAACAACATTTAGTTATTTTGTCTATATCTAATGGCTTTACCCATCTGATAAAATTATCACAATTAGTTACGCGATGTATTGAACATCTCAACCAAAAGTTAAATGGTGCGTTATTGTGATTTTATGCGTTAGATGGAGAGTTTGTGTCTAGTCCACATACAGACAGTCAGTTTGATAATTATCGACCTAATGCATCTTCCGCCAAACCGGCTCAGGTTCGTCGCAGTAAAGCGGGTTGGTTATTGATCGTATTATTGTTAGCAACAGCTTATCTGATCGAGTTTGAGGTGCGGACATCGTATTATCAATCTTATTTTTTACATCAATATGCCACTAAATTAACCTATAAAGTACGTGATTATCGCAGCGATGCGGTGATTTATCCTAAGTACGGTCCCTTTGATGACCGCCATGGTTATAGCCAATTACCGCAGAAAATAGCGCGTCTTATTGAGCGTAATTATCAAATCACTCAGCAGGTGGCATTTTCACCAATGTTGATGGATTATACCAATATTGGTTTTTTCCCTCCGTATCATGAAAAAGCCCAATCTGGTTTAGCAATTAAAGATTGCCGCGACATGACGGTATTCGATTTCTCCTATCCTAAACGTGTGTATCAAGACCAAGATAAAATCCCAGATCAAATCATCAATACCTTATTATTTATCGAAAATCGTGAAATGTTGAGTCCAGAAGCTAACTACAACCCCGTTGTTGACTGGCCTCGATTTGTGCTGGCTGCCGCCAGTCAGGTAGCGGGTATTTTTGGGGCTGATATGTCTAAAGCGGGTGGCAGTACTTTGGCCACCCAAATTGAAAAATTCAGGCATTCTAACCACGGCTTAACCTTGAGTATTAAAGATAAGTTATTACAAATTGGTTCGGCCATTGTACGAGTGTATCAGCAAGGTGAAAGCACCGTTGGCGCTCGCCAACGCATCGTACAAGATTATCTCAACACAGTGCCATTATCATCTGCTCCGGGTTTTGGTGAAGTCCACGGTATTGGTGATGGTTTATGGGCCTGGTTTAAAACAGATTTTAATCAAGCTAACCAATTGCTTTTGAGTCGTCATACTCAACAAAATGCTGCTGAGCGTGGCAAGGTATTTCGTCAAATCGTAGCTTTAATGATTGCTCAGCGTCGGCCATCGTATTACTTACGCCAAGGTCATGATGATTTAGAATCGTTAGTAGACAGCTATTTACGTTTACTGGGCGGTGATGGGTTAATTGAAACGCAATTGATGGTGTCGGCACTTGAGCAAACATTACAATTTAACGCCAGTAAGTTAGCGACGACTAACCTCGCTAACAATAAAGGGGTTAATGCGGTACGTATTCGCACTGCGGGTATGTTGGGATTAAGTTTGTTTGATCTTGATCGCTATGATTTATCGATTAACAGTACCTTCCATGGTGACTTGCAACAACAAGTTAGCGATTACTTACGTAGTTTAGCTCAGCCCAGTTCGGCTGAACGTATCGGACTACTGGGTGAGCGTTTACTGTCGGTGCAGCAGTTAGATAAAGTGTTGTACAGCTTTACCTTGTATGAAAGTACCGACAGTGCCAATAGGGTGCGGATTCAAACCGACAGTATTGATCAGCCGTTTGATATTAATGAAGGCAGTAAGCTGGAGTTAGGTTCAACGGCTAAGTTACGTGTATTAGCGACATATTTAGACATTATTGCCGAATTACAACAGCGTTTTTCTGCAATGACGGTGGCTGATTTACGCCAAGTGGATGTGGAACGTAAAGACCATATTACGCGCTGGGTGGTCGATTATTTGATTACCACCCGTGACCGTAATTTAACCCGAATGTTGGATGCTGCACTGCAGCGCGAATATTCGGCTTCACCAGAAGAACGTTTCTTCACCGGTGGTGGTTTGCATGTATTTAACAATTTTAATAAAAAAGAAAACAGTCGCGTACCAACATTATATCAAGCATTGCAAGAGTCGATAAACTTGCCTTTTGTGCGCTTAATGCAAGACATTGTTAATTACAGTAGTAGTTATAACAGTGAAGGCAGTGTGTCGCAGCTATTGCGTAACGACAAAGATCCGCGCCGTGAAGAATACCTCAAAGCATTTGCTAAGCGTGAGGGCAGTTCGTTTGTAAAACGTTTTTATCGTAAATATCGTCAGCTTGCACCAGAGCAGCGTCTTGAGGTGTTATTTGATGGTATTCAACAACAAGAACACAAGTTAACGGCCGTTTATCGTTATTTAAAACCTTACGATGGCGCCCGTGAGTTAACAGCTTTTTTAACTCAGCGATTACCAGCAAAAACCTTTACCGATAAACAAATTAATGTGCTGTACAACAAATATGGCGAAGAAAAATTTAATTTAGCTGATCAAGGCTATATTGCACGGGTGCATCCGTTAGAGTTGTGGGTATTACGCTATTTAAATGACTATCCGGAAACTGGCCTTACTCAAGTATTAGAAGACGCACAACCGCAGTTACAAGAAGTGTATCGCTGGCTGTTTAGAACGCGTCATCAAAATGCTCGTGATGTGCGTATTCAGGTGATGTTAGAAGTGGAAGCATTTTTAAGTATTCATCAACGTTGGGTGAGAATGGGTTATCCGTTTGAATACATGGTGCCTTCATTAGGCTCTGCTTTAGGCAGCTCGGGCGACAGACCTGCAGCATTGGCTGAGTTAATGGGTATTATTCAAAATGATGGCTATCGTTTCCCTACCGTGAGAATTGATGAGCTGCAGTTTGCCAAAGACACACCTTATGAGGTGACATTGGCCAATAATAAACAAACTGTTATGCGGGTAATGCACCAAGAAGTTGCACGAGCGTTGAAAAAAGCATTGGCAAATGTAGTCGAAAATGGCACAGCAAGAAGGCTCAAAGGCAGCTTAGTGGATAGCAATGGCCAAATGATTGTCATGGGGGGGAAAACCGGTACCGGCGATAATCGTATTGCGACTGAAATTCGTAATGGCCGTAAAGTGTCTTCAACCGCTATAAATCGTACTGCAACATTTGTGTTCTATTTAGGCGATCGTCACTTTGGTACCTTAACGGCATTTGTGCCAGGGGAGAAAGCCGACGACTTTAGCTTTACTTCAGCACTGCCATTACAAGTACTTAAAGGCATGATGCCGATTCTATCACCCATGATAAACCAGCAAGAACAGTGTCAAACCGGTTTATAGATGATGAAGCCAGTCAGCTTGCTGCAATAAACAAAAAGCCCATGCTGTAAAGCATGGGCTTTTTGTTCGAGTTAACATGTTGTTAAACGCTAAAAAGACTGAGCATGACAATAATGTGGCATACTACAGCAGCACTGGTTAATATTGTGCGTAATGTGAGGTAGCTGGTGGTGGTTGATAATTGTTTGGCTTTAAACTCAATATACAATAAATACAGATAACCACTGGCGAGTAGGATTAGCGCGGATAATGCAAACGGCGTTAACAGTGCAATCCAACAGGCGAGTGCGATGATATTACTGATGATGAGTAACTTAGCAATATTGTCGTCTAAGGTTAATATAACCGCTTTGCCCCACAGAGTACCGGCAACAAAACTTAAAATCACTGCGCTATAGCTAACAAACCCTAGCATAGTATGTTCGGGTGCTAATAGGCTATGATTGAAGGCTAATACACTGAGAATAATAAAAGGTAAAAGGCCAGCAAAGCCCAACCATTGCCATGTTTTAATGCTTTTCATCCTGTAGTCCTTTAATGCATGTTGATACGGTTACTCATCGTCAAGCGTGTCGATGAATGAGAATATATAACCTCAATTATGGATAATAAACTGTCATCAAACAGGCATTTCCGCTATCAGTGTTTAATCGACTTACAATAGGCGAGCTATTGATACGTCCAATATGCCTTGTTAGCAAAACACATGGCAAGTTTGATATTGCAGACTTGAATTAAACCCGTTTTTAACGATTTATCCCATCTCTTATTAGAGCTGAGGTTATCTATAATATAAATGATCTTGGTGACACAACATAGAAAAGGCGAACCCGAAATGAATATTTCTCTTCATCCCATTACTGAAGCAGATTTAGATATATTGTTTGAATTTGAAAACGACCCTATTGCTAATAAAATGGCAGACTTTGTGCCGCGTAAACGTAAAGCTTTTAACCTGCATTGGCAGCAAAAAGTATTAGCAAATGAAAAGGCGATAGCACAAGGGATTTGGATAGATGATGTTTTAGTGGGTAATGTATTATCGTGGATTAATACCGACGCAGCCGCAAAGTCAGATCCGCAAATGCGTTTAGTTGGCTATTGGATTGGACGTGAACATTGGGGCCAAGGCATTGCCACCAAAGCTGTGGAAATGTTTTTAAAGCAATTTATTTCGAGCCCTGTTTTTGCTTATATCAATAAACAGAACGAAGGCTCAGTAGCAGTAGCGTATGCCAATGGATTTTTCGACGTTACAGCGCAGTATCCGCAACTAATCAGTAAAGACAGTTTACGTTTATTCAGACGTGGTAACGTTTAGTATTCTAGTGGATTAATGATTACCGCCACCACATCCACCGCAACAACTGCCGCCATTAGCTTGTTTTTTGGCAGTATTTTCAGCCTGAGATACTTCATTTTCTGTTACAGCTTTCATTTCTGTTGCAGTAGTATCTTGGGCTGTAGGTGCCACATTGCTAATCTGTTCAGCTTGCTTGGCTGGCTTGAAAATACCGCTAATTGAAAAACTCATGGTGATACCTCGTTATGGGATCTGATTGTGTAATATTGTGATGCAATCTAGTGGTTAAATTTAAACGTGCTTTTTATTTGCATGTTTAAATTGTATAAGGCTTACTTTTTTAGTCAAGTGTTATCTGCCGCAAAAAGCACGACCTGCTTAAGATGTGTTGAGCATCACATTTACCAGCCATTTTAATGAACGATAATTCAAGCAAGCATTACCTAGAGCCTTTGTTTTAATCTGAATGAGCGTGATAAACTGCGCATCCACATGTTTGGAGTTTTTATGTCTTTTGCAGATTTATCGTTACATCCCATATTGATTAATCGCCTAGCTGAATTAAAATATCAGCAACCTACGCCTATCCAATTACAAGCAATTCCGGTTATTTTAAGCGGTAAAGACGTGATGGCGGGGGCGCAAACGGGCACTGGGAAAACGGCTGCATTTGCATTACCGTTACTGCATCAATTATTGACTCATCAAGATAATCTAGCTGCTCAGCCAGACACTCAACATATTAATTCGACCCCGATAACGGCGCTTGTATTAGTCCCAACTCGAGAGTTAGCCCAACAAGTGCACAGTAGTATTGAGCAATATGCTTATGGCAGTTCAGTCACTAGCGTGATGGTTTATGGCGGGGTTAGCATTGGCGAACAAATCCGTCAGTTAGCCAATGGCACCCATATTTTGGTGGCGACTCCAGGGCGGTTATTAGACTTGCTGCGTAAGCGTGCGTTGTCATTATCACAATTAACTCAGTTGGTATTTGATGAAGCCGATCGCATGCTGGACATGGGCTTTAAAGATGAAATTGTCGAAGTACTTAAGCGCTTGCCAAGTACACGGCAAACGTTATTATTTTCAGCCACCTTAGATGACCGAATGCTCAGTTTTAGTCGGCGCTTATTACGCTCACCACAGGTGATTGAAGTGGCTCAGCGAAATACCACCGCCAGCAGTATTGTTGAGCGAGTGTTTAATGTCGACGCTAATCGAAAGTGCGCCATGCTGTGCCATTTAATTATCCAAGAAAGTTGGCTGCAAAGCTTGATATTTAGCCGCACCAAACAAGGTGCTGATGCACTGGTAAAGCAAATGAAACACGCTGGCGTGGCAGCTGAAGCATTTCATGCTGACTTATCTCAAGCAGTACGTGAACAAGTGTTAGCAGCATTTAAAGCCGGTGAGGTGACCGCGTTAGTCGCAACTGATGTGGCTGCAAGAGGTTTAGATATTAACGAGTTAAATTATGTCGTTAATATGGAGTTACCGTTTCAAGTTGAAGACTACGTGCATCGAATTGGCCGCACAGGCCGAGCAGGTAAAGCAGGGCAAGCGATCACGTTATTAAGCATCGATGACGAGCCGTTATTAACTAAACTAGAAGCCTTTTTAGACCGACGTTTACCACAGCAATGGCTGGCAGGTTTTGAGCCAGATCTGGATTTAATTGCTCCAGTTACCCGTAAAACAACTAAATCGGCATTAAAACAACAAGCACGTAAAAAGGCATTAGCGGCATCTTCACGCGATAAAAAA
>NZ_PJAP01000001.1:0-1014 GCF_002836795.1 Shewanella sp. 11B5
TTTTTTGTATGGCATCGATAATGTAAGACGCTTTTACACCATTCAATACTGCCCCAGTTTCACTTTCAGTAATATAGTTGTAAAGATGTTGCATGTCTGTATGCCCAAGCATCCAACGTAGAGTGTCCAAACCATCAAAGCTTTTTGACCAAAAAAATACCATCGCAAAGAAACGACGGAGCTGGTGCTGTCTAATATAGTAACGACGTTGTTCACTATTCTCTAATGTCACAATTGGAGTCTCAAAATAATCACACGCTACATCTACATGTTTATAGTATGAGAGTTTAGTAATCTTATTCACAATAAACTCTTGGGTGTTGACATTATTAAATAAAGATAACTCAGACTTATTTAAAGCAGCTTTTGAGATTGCTTGATTAAATCTCTCTAACTTCCATATAATTTTAGCGACTGAACGAGGAATTGGCCGTCTAATTTTTGCGTTCATACCATGCTTTCCTCCGTTACCTGATTTTTTTAAATAAGAGATTAGGTCATAGTCAGTGTTTTCCCCAATGTCACTAAATGGGTTAATATTAGGATATAAATTCCCATGATCTTTTAGTTTAATCAATTCATCGATACGCTTTGCCATTACTGCACCTGTTAGAATCTGAATTGAACCCATAAGTACATCATATAGAGAAAAAAGACTTTCATTATTCCGCATCTTTATGAACATGCCGTCGTTATATGGTAGGGATAGTCTTTTAACTCCCTTTTTTATAAGCTTCATATCAACTAGCTTCATAGCATCCGAGATTACCCAGGCTCCCCGTTCAGAAGAAGATAGTTTGGGTCTAGATTTTTGGTTTTTTCCATAATAATTCTTATTGTTAGAATTTTTTGCGGAGCTTTTGGTTCTTCCGATAGTGAGAACTAAGAGCATTGAATTTAGGATCGAATCTTGATGTTCATAACAGAACTCAAAACAGCTCTCGATTAAATTAAAAACCAATTGAGGAGGTAATGTCGCATATCGCCCTTTTCTTCTTAGTTTTATATGCTTAC
>NZ_PJAP01000002.1:0-1014 GCF_002836795.1 Shewanella sp. 11B5
TAGGGGCGGGGTCTTATGGCACCGCCCTTGCTATTTCTTTAGCCAGCAACGGCCATAAGACATTGCTTTGGGGTCATGATCCTAAAAGCATGCAAGTGTTAGCGGAAAGCCGCAGTAATGAACGTTTTTTGCCTGGCATTCAGTTTCCTGATTGTTTATCCATCGAAGCTGATTTAGGCAAAGCCTTAGCCGCTAGCAAGAATATTTTGGTTGTTGTACCAAGCCATGTATTTGGTGACGTGCTTAAGCAAGCAAAACCATTATTGCGTGACGACGCACGTATTGTGTGGGCGACCAAGGGCTTAGAGCCTGAAACTGGCCGTTTATTACAAGATGTTGCTCGTGAGCAATTAGGTGAACATTATCCACTCGCTGTGTTGTCTGGGCCTACGTTTGCCAAAGAATTAGCCGCTGGTTTACCTACCGCTATTTCGGTTGCGGGTACATGCCCACAGTTTACCCATGACTTGGTCGAATTGCTTCATAGTCCAAAACGCTTGCGTGTATACGCAAATGACGACTTTATCGGCATACAATTAGGCGGAGCGGTTAAAAACGTGATTGCCATTGGTGCAGGTATGTCCGACGGTATTGGTTTTGGTGCAAATGCACGCACCGCACTCATTACTCGTGGTTTAGTGGAACTGAGTCGCTTAGGTGAAGCTATCGGCGCCGATGCATCTACTTTTATCGGTATGGCTGGTTTAGGTGACTTGGTACTAACCTGTACCGATAATCAGTCGCGTAACCGTCGTTTTGGCTTGGCTTTAGGTCAAGGCAAAGACGTGATCACCGCCCAAGAAGAAATCGGTCAAGTAGTCGAAGGTTACCGAAACACTAAAGAAGTGTTTACCTTAGCCAAACGCCTAGGGGTAGAAATGCCGATCACCGAGCAAATTTACCAAGTGTTATACCAAGGTAAAGCACCCGTTGAAGCTGCAAAAGAGTTACTCAGTCGAGACAAAAAATCTGAAACACTGAAGAAATAGTGCAACAGAGCGGCTAAGTTAACCG
>NZ_PJAP01000003.1:0-1013 GCF_002836795.1 Shewanella sp. 11B5
ATTGTGCTTATGGTTGCATTGAACAGAAAAGGGGTCAGTTCAATTTTACCTTACGGTTTACTAGGTTTTATTTTATGGGTCGCCGTATTGAAGTCTGGTGTACACGCGACATTGGCAGGTGTAATTATTGCATTTTGTATTCCTTTACGTGCAAAGGATGGTACTTCACCATCGGAACATTTAGAGCATAAGTTGCATCCTTGGAGCACCTTTATGATCCTGCCCGTGTTCGCTTTTGCTAATGCTGGTTTGTCATTAACGAATATGACTTTAGATTCATTTGCTGAACCCATTACCTTAGGCATTATTATGGGTCTGTTGCTCGGTAAGCCGATTGGGGTGCTGTTATTCAGTTATTTAGCCGTGAAGCTTAAGTTAGCAGAACTACCACCAGGGATTGGTTGGAGACACATTATTCCTGTTGCAGTGATGTGTGGTATCGGATTTACTATGTCAGTGTTTATTGCTTCGTTAGCGTTTGAACATTCACCTGCGGCATATGGTGATTATGCAAGACTTGGTATTTTAACAGGATCGTTATTAGCAGCACTAATTGGTTATTTTTGGTTAGCCAAAGTACTGCCTGAAACAGGAGAAAAACATGAAACTCACTAAATTATCTTTGGGAATGTTGTTAACGTTGTTTGTTATTCCCGCATCGGCTGAATCGTTCAATGTTTGTCTAAAATCATCTGAGTCACCCACTTGCCAAAGTTATCTAGAAGGTGTGGTAGATGGCGCCTTGATGTACCGAGATGGTCTGGCTAAGAAAAGAATCGAGCCAAATGATTATGAGTCAAGAGCACTAAAGTACCGAGCCGGAAAGCGTTATCAAACGGCAAACGTAAATTATTGTGCTAGTCATATACCGGTAAAATCTGAAATAGTATCAGCACTCGCTGAGCAAGTGTCGTTAAGCAATGTCAGTAATAGCGCTGAGCTAGAGTCTGTTATTACTAGTTTGATGGACTGCCGCCAGAGTAAGTAAACCGCAACATTAATTAACGCAGCCG
>NZ_PJAP01000004.1:0-1010 GCF_002836795.1 Shewanella sp. 11B5
AAGGCGCTGGCGGTAATGCTACAGGTTGAGATAAATCAAACTCAACTTTAAAATCGCGATTCTCTCTGGTTAAACGATAAGTAAAAGTATGCGCTTCAATCATCATCTGCCACTCATTAGTGACCGATTGTGTTAAGCCATGTTGCTTGAAGTTGGCAATAGACTCATCGTCCACTGGAAACGTTTGTAAGTTGGCAGTGCCAGTATCGCGGGTCTCTCCACCATACATTGTCACTTTATCATCGGTGCCATCTTTATGACGATGATCATGCTTTAAGCGCAATCCGGTATCGGTTTGAGTTATCACCCAAGTGCGAGAGTGATCATCGCCAACATGAAATGGAATACGTAACTGATGATTGGTGCAATCTCTTACATGCATAACTAATGGTTTGCCACTAAAACCATCTCCTTCACTGCCACCAGCAGTGATCTTACCGGCAAAAGCTTTGCCACACAGAGCGCTAATAGCTTCAAAAAATTGCTGTTGCTGTACCGAGTTTGCGGCATAAGCAGGATTAACCAACAAAGTGCTACCACACAGCAATACACCACTGAGATATGCGCTAAGCCTAATTAACGTTGGCATAATGATCGTTCCTTGTTTATCAAACCATTGGGTAATTTAATCAATAAGTACAGTAGTATAACAAAACGACTACTGAGCAGACTAAATTAAAAGACGTAAGTATCGAAGCAGATTACCTTGTTATTGAATCTATTGCTGCTAGAAAAACAAAACCCGCAACGTTAATGCGGGTTTTTATGACATTAAGTTAACGTGTTAGCTTACTTGGCGTATTTAGACTTAGTCGCCCAAGTGGTCGCTTTAGCTGGACGCTTAGCACCTTGGCTTTTAGGCGCTTGCCCTTTTGCCACTTGGCCCGAAGCCTTAGCTGGAGACTTGGGTTTTTGCCCTACAGGCTTAGCACTGCCTTTATCTGCTTTAGTGTTACCTTTACGGTCTTCAAACTGATCGGCAGAAAAACGAGTCATGGCTTTTTGGCCGT
>NZ_PJAP01000005.1:0-1005 GCF_002836795.1 Shewanella sp. 11B5
TGAAGACCAACTTGTTGATATACAGTCTATTGCCAACGATAATATCGTCCGCAAAGTCTGTGGCTTTAGCGTGGTTTATTACGATATTCCACGCGGTAACATTGCCGCATATTACCCAGAGACGAATCCACTGGTGTCAATCAACAGCGTCGGAATTGGCTCTTACACCCCAACCTCAAAATCAATCCCAGTGGTTATTACTGCATCAACCAAACAGGTGATTAGCGTGGCTCAGGTATAAGTAACCTAAACTCGGAATAACAATACTCAAACGATGTTGCCCTAGCGCATTAGCGCTGGGCGACTAAATCAGCCAAAACTTGTTTATACGCTTCAACTGGATGCGCGCCAGTTAATGCACTCGATTGGTTAAAAATGACCGTGGGCACACCCGAAATACCGAGTTGCTGCCAATGGGCTTCTTTGGCGCGAACCTGTTCAGCCACTGCTGCGTTATCAAGTAAACTTATGGCTTCAGCGGCATTAATACCCACCGCAATGAGTTCAGCGGTCAGCACTTCACGGTTTGAAATATCTTTATGTTCGGTAAAAAAGGCACTGAATAAACGCAGTTTAAGCTCAGTTTGCTTACCCACTTCTTTAGCGTATTCCAACAGCACATGAGCGTCTAAAGTGTTAACCATTTTCATCTGTTCAAAATAGTCAAAAATAAAGCCATGTTCAGCCCCCTGTTGGGCAATGTTAGCCCGTGCACGAACGCTACCTTCTGGGGTTGTGCCGTATTTTCTGGCTGAATGCTCACGCAGGTTTTCACCTTCAGCAGGCATGTTAGGGTTAAGTTCAAATGGTTGCCACTCAATCTCAACTTGATCTTGAAGCCCAAGTTCATTTATCGCCGCTTCTAAGTGTTTATAACCAACGATGCACCAAGGGCACACAACATCTGAAATAATATCGAGTTTAATCTTTGCTGTCATTTGGTGGTCCTCATCTGTTCAAGTGCGTTTTGTTCACTAAAACCTGATAAAAAAATACCAATGCCAT
>NZ_PJAP01000006.1:0-1003 GCF_002836795.1 Shewanella sp. 11B5
GTGCATTGAGTTAAAATCGTAAAAGGCCTTTAACTCGTCATCCATTTCAGGATTTGATTGCCATGCTGGTGGAATAAGCAATCGCATGGCTCGATATAAATCCATCCCGCCTGATAACAACATTTCGAGCATATTGTCTAAAGAAGACGAGTCTGAACCTGTTTCGTTAACAAAAGGGGCCGCTTGTTGTAAATCTGGTAGCAAAGGCGAATTAAACTTATAGGCGCGCGCTCTTGCCCATTGGCGGTTACCGGTAATGGTATTGATTTCGCCGTTATGAGCGAGGTAACGAAACGGTTGAGCTAATGGCCATTTTGGCGATGTGTTAGTTGAAAAGCGCTGATGAAATAAACAAATAGCACTTTTCAAACGAATGTCTGCAAGGTCAGTGTAAAATGATGGCAGATCTGCTGGCATCATTAAGCCTTTATACACAATGACTTGTCCAGAAAGACTGGCGACATAAAAGTCTTTGTCATCGGTGATTTGTTGTTCAAGGCGGCGGCGAGCCATATATAGGCGACGCTCGAGATCTTTTTCTCGCCAGCCTACTGGCGCGTTGATCAATACTTGATAAATTTGTGGCAAGCTTTCCCGACCAATCTCCCCCAAGACATCCGGATTAATAGGTACTTTACGCCAGCCAGCGACACTGAGTGTTTCTCGTTGTAGTTCTTTTTCTAAGATAAACTTCGCTTCATCAGCGCGTTGTTCATCTTGGCTGAGAAATAGCATACCTACGGCAAATTTTCGGCTTAAATGCCAATCGTTTTCTGCCGCAATAGCTTCAAAAAAATCTGTAGGCATTTGCATTAATAGACCACAGCCATCACCTGTGCGTCCGTCAGCTGCAATACCACCACGATGCTTCATTCGATCGAGACCATGAATCGCGGTACGCACAATGCGGTGACTTGCGTCGCCGTCCATTTGTGCAATCAAACCAAATCCGCAATTGTCACGCTCAAAACTGGGATGATACAAGCTCATACAAAAAACCCCC